>JBPYFG010000223.1:0-7364 GCA_051986365.1 Xanthobacteraceae bacterium | reverse complement strand
CCGTCTGCTAGATGATCGCCATGCCTCGATTCGGTGGACGTTGATCCGATGATCCCGATTTTAGTGACTGGCGGGGCAGGCTATATCGGCAGTCATACCTGCAAGGCGCTGCGCCACGCCGGGTTCGAGCCAATTACTTACGACAATCTCGCGCGCGGCAATCCTGAATCGGTCAAGTGGGGTGCGCTCGAAGTCGGCGATCTGGCCGACAAGGCCCGTCTGCGGGAAGTATTTGCGCGGTATCGTCCTGCCGCCGTAATCCATTTCGCCGCGCTCGCCTATGTCGATGAGTCGAATTTAAGCCCGACGCTTTATTATCAGAACAATGTCGGCGGTACGGTTGCGTTGCTCGAAGCCATGCGCGAATGCGGCGTCGCCAAGATGGTGTTTTCGTCGAGCTGCGCCGTCTATGGCACGCCGGCTGTCGTTCCCATCGCCGAACAAACTGCTTATGCGCCGATTAATCCTTACGGCGCCACGAAGATGGTTTGCGAGCGGATGCTGCGGGAATGCGCCGCGGCGTTTCCGCTTTCCTTCATTGCGCTGCGTTATTTTAATGCCGCAGGCGCGGATCCCCATTGCGAGATCGGCGAGTGCCACGTTCCCGAGACGCATGTCATTCCGCTCCTGCTCGATGCGGCGGCAGGAGAAAAGCCGAGCTTCACGATTTTCGGCGACGATTATCCGACCGCGGACGGCACCTGCATCCGTGATTACATCCATGTATCCGATCTTGCGGACGCGCACGTTAGAGCCGTGCGGGCATTGCTCGACGGCGCGGAAAGTACGGCGCTCAATCTTGGTACCGGGCGAGGCTGGTCGATCAGGGAGTTGATCGCCAGTGTTCGGGAAGTCACCGGGAGCGAGTTTGCCGTACAAGTCGGCGCGCGCCGGCCCGGTGATCCGCCGAGTCTGGTTGCCGATGCCTCGCGCGCGCACCATCAGCTTGGCTGGCGGCCGCGCTATCCAAACCTCGCGACGCAGGTCACGCACGCCTGGGCTTGGCGGCAGGGCGAGGCTCGAACCTGGAAACGGATGCAGGCCCGGTCACCCGAGCCAGCATCGGCATAGTTATGATCCAGCAATAGCTCGTTCATTCATCCGGCGAAGCGGTGCTGGAGATTTATATTTCATAGATCAATTTCTGCGGGTGTTGTCCCTGATAAATTGCGCGAGCCAATGATAAGATGCTTTAGTTGTGCGTTTGAGCGTCTTGTAATCGACATAAACGATGCCAAATCGGCGGCTGTAGCCTTCTGCCCATTCGAAATTATCCATCAATGTCCACACGAAATAGCCTCGCAGCTGTACGCCGGCGGCAAGCGCGCGGCGAGCGGCAATGAGGTGGTCGCGCAGATAAGCAATGCGATCGTCGTCCTGTACGATGCCGTTCGCTGCAAGCAAGTCGTCGTAGGAAGCACCATTCTCGGTCACGTATAGCTCCGGATTGCCATAACGGTCGCGCAGCCGGATCAACTCTTCGGTGAGCGCGCTTGCATCAATCGGCCAACCCATTGCAGTAACGCGTGTGCCGGCTGGCATAGCGCCGAACCAAGCGCCAAGAAGGCTCTGCGGCGCTTTCATGACGTACATCGGCGAATAATAATTGACACCGAGGTAGTCGATCGGCTGTTGCATCGTGGCGAAATCGCCATCGGCGACCAGCGGTGCAAAGTCAGCCGAAACCGGAGCTGGATAAGCACCCTTGATTAGCGGATCGAGGCAGGCGCCATTCCAGAATGCATCAAACCGCTCCGCCGCCTGGCGATCGTCAGTGCTGGTCGACGATGGCCGAACCGGCTGCAAAGAGATCACGGTACCGACGCGGAAATCTGTGCGCTCCGCTCGCAATGCTTGAACAGCGCGACCGTGCGCCAGGTTAAGGTGATGCATGGCGGATAGTGCATTCGGCAATCCTGTTAGGCCGGGCGCGTGGATTCCAGTTCCGTGTCCGAACAAGGCGTGGACATTCGGTTCATTGAACGTCACCCAGTGCTTAACACGATCGCCTAGCCGGTGAGCCACGATGCGCGCATAGTCTGCGAATTTTACGCACGTATCGCGATTAAGCCAGCCGGCCTCTTCCTGCAGCGCCTGCGGTAGGTCCCAGTGATAGAGGCAAAGCCATGGTGTCAGCCCGTTCGCGATCAGTCCATCGACCAGCCGCTCATAAAAGTCGAGGCCGCGTTGTTCGATGGCGCCGGCGCCGGACGGCAGAATGCGCGACCAGGCGGTCGAGAAGCGATAAGCGGAAAAATTGCCACGCGAAAGCAGATTAATATCCTCACGCCATCTATGATAATGATCACACGCGATGTCGCCCGTGTCGTCATTCTTCACGTTGCCCGTCCTGTGGGAGAAGGCGTCCCAAATGCTCTTGCCGCGCCCGTCTTCCTCGACCGCGCCTTCGATCTGATAGCTAGCTGTAGATGCGCCCCATGCGAACTCTACTGGAAATGAATCTTCACCTAATCGAATTCGCGCGCGTAAAGATGTAAGCGAAGCAATTGAGCCGAGCACCGAGAGCAGCAATCTTCGGCTCCAGCAAAAAAGACCGCCACTAACTATCGACATATTATATCTCTAAGGTGAGCCTTACGATGTGGCATACTCCGACAACCAGCCCGGGCGGACAATCCCTGCTAGCAGGCAATCAATTTTCACAGCCACTCGTGGAAGAGAAGCTCATCGTCGGGGACTAATTGCGGGCTGCCGACGCTATGAGGCGGAGCCAGAAGAATCAAGTCAATGGGTCGGCAGCAAGATCTCCGGGCACGAGAGCATCGAGCGAAGTTTTTACTTCTTGCACGGCCAGGCTTTCGCCATGGCTTCATTGGCGAGTAGCCGGAAATCCTCGTTCTTTCGCTCCGGGCGAGCGTCGATATAAGAAACAATTGTCCGCACCCGCTGCAGGTTGTCGGTGCTGTCGGGAGGACAAAATAGCTTGGTGTCCGAATTCAAAGCATCGAGAACTTCAACGGCGCCGACGCAGCGGCCAGCGAAAAAATTCGATTTGCCGGCAATGAAATCCTTGCAACCGCCCAAATAAAATTCGGCGGTAAAAACGCGTGCCGTCGTTTGCGGCCCGGCCTGGGCTTTTGAACCGAGCAATGCCAGCGCGATCGCAAAAGCAAGCCGAACCGTGGTCATCTCAATTCTCCGGTCGGGCACCATCATACCAGTTAAGTGCGCCGCCGCGCGCGTCGCGCCACGGAATGTGATGCCGCCTGCACAGTTATTTTGGCTTGGTAGGAAAGATCGACTGCGCCAGCCGAAGTGCCTTATTTGCCCCAGCCAAAGTGATAATTCAGGCCGGCGCGCACGATGTCGTCGTGCATCGAGACGTTGTTCGTCGGCGAAGTGCCGCAATTGAGGCCGCAATTGAACTTGCCGAGGTCGGCGTGAAGATATTCGGCCTTGGCCGTCCAGTTGCCCGGCAGCGCGATTTCAATGCCGCCGCCGACGGTCCAGCCCGCGTTGGTGGTGCTCGCTCCGGCAAAGCCGGGCGCGGAAGCGCGGATGTCGCCCACGGCTAATCCGCCGGTTAGATAAGGCATGATGCCGCCAAAAGCGTAACCGGCACGCCCGCGCACGGTAGAGAGCCAGCTATCGCTGGTGCTACAGCCGGGACAGAGCACGGTGCCGCTCGTCCCTTTGAGGTTCGACCAATCGATGTCGCCTTCCAGGCCAAGCACAGCATTGCCGAATTGCCAATTGTATCCGGCCGTGCCGCCGACCTGCGCGCCCGAGAGATCAATGGCCGTCGACTGCGATTGCCACCAGGAACGCCCCCAGCCGCCGCCACCATTGGCGCCAAGATAGAAGCCGGTCCAGTTGTAGACCGGGCTCACTTGCGGCGGTGGCGCCTTGTATAAGGGCGCGACCGAAAGATCGGCCGCGGCGGCGCATTGCGCAGCGACCAGCGCGCCAACAATGAAAAATGCCGCGATAAGTTTCTTCGTCACGCCGTTCTTGCCCACATTCAGTGTTCTAACTCAAACCCGACATTCAGGCATACATATATGTAGCGGCAACAGTAGCCGCACTTGGTTACCTCTGGCTTACTGTCTGGCGTCACGGAAGGGTGACCTCGCTTGCCCGGTACATGGTTGAACACAAAGGCAAAATTGTGCCAGGCGGCTGGCGGCACAGGGGCGCTCGTAACGCCGATTCCGGTTGCCAAAGCGGCCAAGTTCGGAATGGTATACTAGATGGGCGGCTAAGTCTCTCGTGCGAGTCATGGTGCAATGAACTGGATCTCCAACGTACGGCCGAAAATTCGCAGCCTGCTGCGTCGTGAGGTCCCAGAAAATCTATGGATCAAGTGCCCGGAAACGGGGCAGCTCGTCTTCTATAAAGACGTCGAGGCCAATCAGTTCGTCATCCCCGGATCGAATTATCACATGCGGATGAGCGCGACCGCGCGCTTGAAGTCCATGTTCGATAATCAGACCTGGTTCGACATCGCCGTGCCAGAGGTGCCGCTCGACCCGCTCAAGTTCCGCGATGAGCTGCGTTACGTCGAGCGGCTGCGAACCGCGCGCAGCAAGACCGGCTTAAACGATGCCGTGAAACTCGGCTATGGCAAGCTCGATGGCTTCGCCGCGGTCATTGGCGTCCAGGAATTCGATTTTATGGGCGGTTCGCTCGGTACGGCGGCGGGTGAGGCGGTCATCAGGGGTATCGATACCGCGGTGGAGAAAGGTTGCCCGTTTGTCATGTTCGCCGCATCGGGCGGCGCGCGGATGCAGGAAGGCATCCTCTCCCTGATGCAATTGCCGCGTACCACAATTGCAGTGCAACGGATCCGCGAGGCGCGCAAACCTTACATCGTCGTGCTGACCAATCCGACCACCGGCGGCGTTACCGCGTCCTATGGAATGTTGGGCGACGTGCACATCGCGGAGCCTGGCGCATTGATCGGTTTTGCCGGCCCGCGCGTCATAGAGCAAACCATCCGCGAGAAGCTGCCGGAGGGATTTCAAAGAGCCGAATATCTGCGCGATCACGGCATGGTCGACATGGTTGTGCATCGTCACGACCTTCGCGCCACGATCGCGAAGCTGTGTCGGCTCTTTCTCAAGACGGCAAGCAGCACGCCGCAATCACGACTGCCGGCGCCCGCCATGGCGCCGGCTTAAGCGTGAGTGCCGGCAAGGCCAATGTAGTGCCGATGGATGCCGTGCTGGCGCGGCTTTTGGCGCTGCATCCGAAACGGATCGATCTTTCGCTGGATCGCATCGAGCGGCTCCTCACGGCGCTTGATGATCCGCAGCGGCGGCTGCCGCCGGCCATCCATGTCGCTGGCACCAACGGCAAAGGCTCGACCATTGCCTTTATCCGGGCGGCGCTCGAAGCCGCCGGCAAAAGAGTTCACGTCTACACTTCGCCAAATCTGGTTCGTCTCAACGAACGCTTTCGCCTCGGCCGGGAAGGCGGCGGGCGGCTTGTCGACGACGCCGAGCTCGGCGACGCCCTCGCCGAATGCGAAGTGAAAAACGGCGGCGCGCCGATCACTGTGTTCGAAATGGAGACCGCCGCGGCATTCTTGTTATTCTCGCGCCATCCGGCTGATATTGCCTTGCTCGAGGTCGGTCTTGGCGGGCGGCTCGACGCTACTAATGTGATCGAACGCCCGCTAACGAGCGTCATTACCCGGCTCTCGCTTGACCATCGCGAATTTTTGGGTGACTCGCTGGTCAAGGTGGCGGCCGAAAAGGCCGGTATCCTCAAGCCCGGCGTGCCGGCGGTGATCGCCAGTCAGGCGCGCGAGGTGCTCGCCGTCATCGAGCGACAGGCCGCGCGGCTGCGCGCGCCGCTCAAAATTGCCGGCGAGGATTGGACCGCGACCGAGGAACGGGGCCGCCTGGTCTACCAGGACCACGACGGGCTTCTCGATCTGCCCGCGCCCAAGCTTTACGGACGGCATCAGTTCGAGAATGCCGGGACCGCCATCGCGGCGCTGCGGGCGGGCGGATTGAAACTTCCGGCCGCAGCCTTCGAGGCCGCTATGGTTCAGGTGGAGTGGCCCGCGCGCATGCAGCGGCTTACCCATGGCAGGCTTGCCGAGCTTGCGCCTCCCGGCAGCGAAGTCTGGCTCGATGGCGGCCACAACGTCGATGGTGGGCAGGCTATCGCCGCCGCGCTTGCCGATTTGGAGGAGCGCGTGTCGCGGCCGGTGGTGGTGATCGTCGGCATGCTGTCGACCAAAGACTGTGCCGGCTTCTTGAGAAATTTTTCCGGATTGGCCCGCCGCGTCATTGCCGTGCCGATTCACCAGGACAAGGCGGTGCCGGCCGGCGAGCTCGCCGAAATCGCGGGCAGCATCGGCATTCCGGCACTCGCGCGTCACAATCTGGAAAGCGCCATAGAACTTACCGGCAAGCTCGATCTTGAACCGCCGCCGCGCATTCTCATTACCGGGTCGCTCTATCTTGCCGGCGAGGTATTGGCGGCGAACGGCACTCCGCCTGAATGACCGTTTCACTGTCTGGTCGTGGCCGCTGACGCGCCCTCAAATCCTGATCTCGCCGAGGTTGACGCTGGTCCCAAGGCTGACCTGCAGGACTTTCGAGCGTCCGCCAGTGAAGATCTGCACGGAATAGCTTCCCGAATTCTCATCCAGCCGGTCGAATTTGAAATCACCGAAATTGTCGGTGGTGGTCACGGCGAGTGACCCGCCGTCCTTGACGAGCTGCACGCTCGCGCCCTCAACGCATTCGATGATGCCTTGCCGTTCCTCGGCGACCGAGCCGCCGATGAAGCATTTCGAATAGCGCCACAGATTTCGATAATAGACCCGTGGCCTGGTGCCAAGCTCGGGCTTAAGCACTTCGAGCTCTTGCTCGCGGGCGAGGCGGGCCATGTCCTCGTCCTCGACCTTGATCGCGCGCATGGCGCCGGTCGGGCAGGACTGCTGTCCGCGCGTCTGTTTCCAGCCCTGATCGAGTAGATGCGCGTCGAACGGCCAGGCCTGCGGCAGCTGCAACTCCTCGTTCCACCAAATGTGACCATAGGGGCAAGCGTCAACGAGTTGTCGCTGGCCCTTTGCCTTTTCCGGATCGATGATCACGATGCCATCGCGGCGCTTGGTCACGGCCCCCTTCGGCGCCGCCTTCATACATGGCGGGTCATCGCAGTGATTGCACATGGTCGGCACGTAGGCGACGTCGATCATCGGCGTCTGCCCGCGTTCCTTTTGCAGGATGTTGATCCACTTGTGACCGTGCTTGGGCATCGGCGCCGAATAGCCGGGCCATTCGTTGCCGGCATATTCGTCCATGGCGGCAAGCGTGCACAAATTGCAATTGGTGCACTCGGCCACGTCGATGATCATGTTCCACTTTTTCATCGCGGTACTCTAT
>JBPYFG010000222.1:0-7074 GCA_051986365.1 Xanthobacteraceae bacterium | reverse complement strand
GGTCATTAGGAGATCGCCATGCGGTTTTCGCTGTTCATCCTCGGGGTGTTCGCTGTCATTCTTTGCACCGAAAAACCCATTGAGGCGCAAAACGGTGGGTGGTGCGCCTATTACAATTACGGATACGGCGGCCAAAGGATTTGTGGCTTTGCAACACTGCAACAATGCTTGGCTGACGTACGCGGGGTTGGCGGCAACTGCGGACCCAGTCCGTACTACCAGCGGCCCTACTACCAGCGCTATCGACGGGGATATCCTTATTGAAACTGGCTACAGCTTCCGCAGTAGTTTCAGCAGCTTCGCGACATTAGCCGCGATCCGCCGCGCCTTCATCGCCCGTGAACAGCTTGGCCGCTGAGCTTCTTAGGGAATGGGAAGTCCGGGACACAGATGATCGCGACCACCCGTGCCAGGATAGGTCTGCGCCCAGTTTGTACGCCAACAGCTTTTTCCTCTCATGGTTCTACTTAGTGCATGCCCCGGGGGTCACTTAGGTCCGACGGTGAGGTCTCGGCTGGGGTGGCGGCATCAAGCTCTTTAAACGGCTGATAGACCGCATCCCCGCATTGTTCCGGCGTGGCGTCGACGAACTGCGTCATCTGTCCGGAAAGATAGACCACGGCTTTGGTCTTGATCGCACTACGCGGATTGAATTGTACGCATACCACGTAGTGTTGGCTTGTTCCGATCGGCTTTAGCGCTGGCTCGGAAATCTGCACCCCGTGAAAGTCGGCGCGATTGGTCAAAGACTGGCGCAGGAATGCGACGAGCGTGCTGCGGTAATTCGCTGGTAAGAGGTTGGGATCAGGGGTGGCCGTTTGGTTCTTATTAGTACAGCCAGCCAATGTGCCCGCCGCCATGACCAGGAACATGACCCCGCGCTGAATGTTCATGATCGCCAACATTTAAGGGGAACTCAGATTCGGGACACGACCAAAATTCCAGCTCCTCGACGGAACAGGGCGCCGAGAAGCGCGGTGCGCCATCAGCGCCGATTGGATCAGCCCTGTCAATGCTGCACGCACCGCATTGTCGAGATCGGAATCGGTGAAGTCGCCGCGCAGCTGCAGGCGCGCGACAACCCGCTCAAGGAAGACGCCACGCTTCTCAACCGGTATGCGGTCGGCGGCGGCCCAGATGGTCCGAAGCTGCGAATCGGTGAAGGGCGAGCATGCGGCCATGGTCGTGCCGATGCGATAGAAGTCAACCGCACACACACGTCCGCCCTCTTATCCCCGCGGCTTTTGTCTGCATCAAAAAAACCCGCTGAGGCGCCGTAACTCATCGCGCGAGGGCTGGAAACAAAGCATGGCACTGGGTTTTTTTTCAGCAGAACGAGTAGGACGTGGCCATGAGACTTTGGCTATTCATCGTGGCCCGAAAAGTGGATACCGGTTTTCGGAAAAGATCATGCTCAGACAACAAGCTAAAGCGAAACGGCGATTTACCTATCCCCATTTCGCTTTAGCTGTTTTCTGAATTGCAAAATCGCGTTATTCGCAAAAAAGCCCGCCGCGAGGCGGGCTTTTTCTTCTATTTGCGCGTGGCAGCCTACATGCTGCATCCGGAAGGGGGACACTCGACGTAGCTGATCTTGCCGCTTGGGTCCTTTTTCCAGATGTACATCACATAATCGAGCTTGGTGATGTCGCCTTTCTTGTCATAGGCCATATCGCCGAGGACGGTGGAGAAATGCTTGCCCGAATGCATTTGCTCGGCGACTTTCTTCGGGTCGGTCGACTTGGCCGCTTCCGCCGCCTGTTTGATGATCTGTACGCCGGCATAGCTGTAAAGCGTGTAAGCCTCCGGCTCGAAGCCCTTCTTGCGGAATTCCGCGACGACGGCTTTGGCTTCCGGCCGGTTGCGCGGGTCGGGACCATAGGTCATCAGCGTTCCTTCGACGCCGGGGCCGCCGACCGTTGCGAATTCGTCCGACGTGATGCCGTCGCCGCCCATTAGCGGTGCCTTGACGCCCTGGTCGCGCATCTGCCGCACGATCAACCCGCCCTCGGTGTAGAGGCCGCCGAAATAGACGAGATCGGGCGCGGCTTGTTTGATCTTCGAGATCAGCGCCGAGTAATCCTTGTCGCCGGTATTGATCCCTTCGTACAGCACCTCCTTCATGCCACCGGCTCGAATCGTCTTTAGCGTTTCGTCGGCAAGTCCCTTGCCGTAGGTGGTCTTGTCATGGACGAAAGCGATCTTCTTGCCTTTGAAATGCTGAAGGATGTAGTTGCCGGCCACTTTGCCTTGTTGGTCATCGCGGCCGCAGGTGCGGAAAATGTTCCACATGCCGCGCTCGGTGACCGTCGGATTGGTTGAGGCCGGCGTGATCTGGAGGATGCCGTTTTCCTGATAAACTTCCGAAGCGGGGATGGTGACCCCAGAATTGTAGTGGCCGATAACGAACTTGACCCCATCGGCGGAGAAATTATTGGCGACCGAGACGCCCTGTTTCGGATCGGAAACGTCGTCGCCGAACTCGACGGTCAGCTTCTGGCCCAACATGCCACCGGCGGCGTTGATGTCGGCGACCGCCTGTTCCACGCCGTTTTTCATTTGCGCGCCGGTCGCGGCATTCGGGCCCGTAATCGGGCCGCCGACCCCGAATTTGACCTGAGCGGTCGCGGATTCCGCGAGCGCAAACGCGAAGCCCAGCGCGACGCCGATCGTGGCGATCCTGTTCATCTTTGACTCCCCTTGAGCGAGTGACAGTCGGCAGGTTCAACCCTGCCGCAATGGTATGTCAACGCGGCTTGCGGCGCCAGCGCAGTGTACCGTCCGGCTCGTTGATCCAAGGATATTGCGCAACCATCCGGCGGGCCCGCGCGGCCTGAAATCCGGCAAAGCCGAAAGCCATGCAGACCAGGGTGTCGACCGCATAATAGTGAATTGAGAGGAGCGTGCCGTCGAACAAGGCGAAATGAATGAATCGCACCGCCGCGCCCAGCATCAGCATGTAGACGACGACTTGCCACCAGGGACGCCAGGTCAGGGCGACGGCGCGTCCCGCCAGTGCCGCCGCACCGCCGCCAAGAACGACGGTGACCAGAAGAAATACGCCAAGTGAATCTTCCTGGTATAAGAATCCGGGGATGAAGCCGAAGAAGCTCACCGCTATTCCACCTGCTGGCGGCCGCCTTCGAGATAGGCCGTTTTGACTTCCGGCCGGTCAAGCAGTTCACGGCCGGTTCCGGTCAGGGTGACGAGTCCATTGACCATAACATAGCCGCGATGCGCGAGCTTGAGCGCGTGGAATGCGTTCTGCTCGACGAGAAAAACGGTGAGACCGTGCTCGGCATTGAGCGCTTTAATCGCATCAAAAATCTGCCGGACAATCAGCGGCGCGAGGCCGAGCGAAGGTTCGTCGAGCAGAAGCAACCGCGGCCGGCTCATGAGCGCCCGCGCGATCGCGAGCATTTGCTGTTCGCCGCCCGAAAGCGTGCCGCCGCGCTGATCCAGGCGCTGGCGCAGACGCGGAAACAACGCGAGCACGCGTTCGAGGTCGCGGTCGAACTCGGCGGGCTCGGCGACCAGCGCGCCCATCTGCAGATTTTCCAATACCGTCATGCGCGGGAAGATGCGACGCCCTTCGGGCGCCTGCGCCAGTTTAAGCCGGGCGATTTCGTGGGTCGGCAGGCGGGTGATATCGCGACCGGCGAACAGGATCTGGCCGTCGCGCGCGCGCGGATTGCCGCAAACCGTCATCATCAGCGTGGATTTGCCGGCGCCATTGGCGCCGATCAGCGCGACGATCTCACCGTCGTTGACGTCGATATCTACGCCCTTGAGCGCCTTGACGTGACCGTAATAGGCGGTCACCCCGCGCACTGAGAGGAGCGGCGAGCTCATAGCCCGACCTCGGCTTCGACGCGCGCCACTTCTTCGTCGCCGACGCCAAGATAAGCGCCGATCACTTTCGGATCATTGCGGATCGCTTCGGGCGCGCCGTCGGCGATCTTGACGCCATAGTCGAGGACGACGACGTGGTCGGAAATGTTCATCACCACCGACATATCGTGCTCGATCAAGAGCATCGATATGGTGCCTTGGTCGCGGATGATGAGTAAGAGTTCGTTGAGTTCGGCGCTCTCGCGCGGATTCAACCCGGCGGCCGGTTCGTCGAGGCAGAGCAGCACCGGATCCGTACACATGGCGCGGGCGATTTCGAGCCGCCGCTGCGCGCCGTAGGGCAATTCGCCGGCCGGATCGTCGGCCCGGTCAAGAAGATTGAACCGCTCAAGCCAGTGTCTCGCTTTATCGAGGGCCGCCCGCTCGGCGGCGGCATAAGGCGGCAGGCCGAAAAGCCCGAGCACGGTAAAGCCGGACGCGAGCATCAGCGGGTTGTGCTGCGCGACCAGCAAATTCTCCAGTACCGTCATCCCGGCGAACAGCCGGATGTTTTGGAATGTCCGAGCCACGCGCGCCTGTTGCGCAACGAGATAGTCCGGCATGCGCTCCAATAGAAACAGCGCGCCCTCGGGTCGCACCACGCCGCGTGCACCGCTGTCGGTCAGCGCTTCCAGCGCCTGCCACACTGCGGGATCGCCGCGCTGGAGCGCAAGCCGGCCCTCGGTCGGCCGGTAGAAACCGGTAATGCAGTTAAACACGGTCGTCTTGCCGGCGCCGTTCGGCCCGATCAGTGCTGTGATCGTGCCGCGCTTTACTTCGAAACTGAGGTCGTCCACGGCGACAAGACCGCCGAAACGCATTGTCAGATGCTCGACGCGCAGCACGGTGGAGCCGTCGCGCGCCGTCAACCGCGCCCCTCCGCGACCAGATCGACCGAGATATTCCGGCGTTGCTTGAGAAACACCGACGGAGCGCGCGTTGCAATCAGCCCGCGCGGCCGCCACCGCATGATGGCGACCATCGCCAAGCCGAACAGCAGCATGCGGTACTGCGTCGGGTCGAATGTGGGTCCGAAAATATGCTTGAGGAAGGTGATCTGGCGCATGATCTCGGTGCCGCCGATCATGACCACGGCGGCGATGGCGACCCCGATCTGACTGCCCATGCCGCCGAGCACGACGATCGAGAGGATCGTCGCGGATTCGAGAAAGGTAAACGATTCCGGCGAGATGAAACCCTGCCGTGCAGCAAAAAATGAGCCGGCAAAGCCCGCGAACATCGCGCCCATCGCAAAGGCCGTCAGCTTGGTATTGGTGGTGTTGATGCCGAGCGACCGGCAGGCGATCTCGTCCTCGCGCAAGGCTTCCCAGGCGCGGCCGATGGGCAGCCGGCGCAGCCGAACGTTGAAGAAGCAGGTCACCAGCGCCAGGAGCAGGATCACGTAATAGAGAAAAAGAACGCGATAGAGCGGCGAGAATTCAAGGCCGAATACCGCGGCAAAGCCGTTATCGTCGGCATTGAAGGGAATGCCGAATAAGGTTGGCCGTGGAATGCCGCCGATCCCGGCATAGCCGTTGGTCACCGGAACCCAATTAATGATGATCAGGCGAATGATTTCGCCGAAGGCGAGCGTGACGATCGCCAGGTAATCGCCGCGCAGCCGCAGCACCGGAAAGCCGAGCAGAATCCCCCAGAACGATGCCAGCGTTCCGGCAAGCGGCAACAAAATCCAGAACGACAGGCCGAAGGCTTTCGCCAGCAGCGCATAGGAATAAGCGCCGACCGCGTAAAAAGCGACATAGCCGAGATCGAGGAGCCCGGCGAGGCCGACCACGATATTGAGCCCCCAACCGAGCATCACATAGATCAGAATCTGTATGCCGAAATTGTCGATCCAGCGTACCGCGCCGCCAAACCCGACCGCGAGCACCACGAGCGCCGGATAGACGATCACGAAGGCGACGGCGAAAGGGATGAACCAGTTGCGCAGAATGCTCGCCGCGGTGGCCGAGGCCCGTTGCGGCAGGCGCAGCGCGCCGCGCTCGAGCCGCGGCGCAACCAGCAGCGCATAGACGAAACGGATAGCTGCAATGCTGCCGACCAACGCAAACAACAGCGGCCAGCGCGTCGTCAGGATGAGGACATTGTTGATATCGGTGACGGTTTCAAAACCGACGAGCGGCAGAAATACTCCAAACGCGACCAGCGCAGTGAGCCCAGTATCGCGCAGCGCTTCACCCAAGCGCGTGCGAATATTTGCACCTCCAAGCTGCATGCCCCCCATCTCAGACCTTCTCGACGTCTGGCCGGCCCAGCAGCCCCTGCGGCAGGAAAATCAAAGTGATTGCCAGCACGGAGAAAGCGGCGACATCCTTGTAGTCGATCGAGAAATACGCCGACCACAGCGTTTCAATCAGCCCGATCAGAAGACCCCCCACGACTGCGCCCGGCAGCGAGCCGATGCCGCCAAGCACCGCCGCGGTGAAGGCCTTCACGCCGGGCACAAAGCCGTCGGAAAATGTGACCACGCCGTAATACATCAGATACATGGTGCCGGCGACCGCGGCCAAGGCGGCGGCGATGACGAAAGTCGCGGCAATGGTGCGGTCGACATCGACCCCGACCAAAGCCGCCATTTTCTGATCCTGCTCGCAGGCACGCTGAGCGCGCCCGAGCCGGGTGCGCGCCACCAAATACCAAAAAGCCAGCAGTAGGACGGCGGTGATGCCCCAAATGATGAGCTGCTTGTAGGACAAGGTGACGGGAAAATCGTTGCTGTTGGATAAAACGAATTCGCCCTGCACTAGCGGTGGAATGGATTTATTGCGCGGTCCCTGGGTCACCTGCACGAAATTCGAAAGCGTGATCGACATGCCGATCGCCGAGATCAGCGGCGCCAAGCGGAACGAGCCGCGCAAGGGCCGGTAGGCGACGCGCTCGATCACCCAGTTGATCAGCGAGGTGAACAACATCGCCAAGATGAGAACGATGAAAAGCGCCACCGCCACCGAAACAATGCCCAGCCACGAGGTGAGGATCAGAAGTGCGATCAGCGCGATGAAAGCGGAGACCATAAACACGTCGCCATGGGCGAAGTTCACCATGCCGATGATGCCAAAGACCATCGTGTAGCCGATCGCGATCAGGCCGTAGATCGAACCGAGCGTGATACCGTTGATGAGCTGCTGGGCAAAATAGTCCATGCCTCGAAAACCCTTTGTC
>JBPYFG010000221.1:0-2079 GCA_051986365.1 Xanthobacteraceae bacterium | reverse complement strand
TCGGGCGAAGGCGCGGTGCGCTGCATGAAAATGGCGCTCGCATCGGTGAAACCGCCGGTCGACTACATCAACCCGCATGCCACCTCGACCCCAATCGGCGACCTCAAGGAGATCGAAGCGATCCGCGAAGTGTTCGGCGCCAAATGCCCGCCAATTTCGGCAACCAAATCGCTGAGCGGCCATTCGCTCGGCGCGGCGGGCGCCCAGGAAGCGATCTATTCGCTATTGATGATGAATTCCGGTTTCATCTGCGAGAGCGCCAATATCGAACGGCTCGACCCGGCCTTTGCCGATATGCCGATCGTGCGCGAGCGCCAAGATAACCTGAAGCTCGGCTGCGTGCTGTCAAACTCATTCGGTTTCGGCGGCACCAACGCTTCCGTCGTATTCAAGCACCCGGACGCCTGACGCATGCCGGACTTGATGCAGGGTAAGCGCGGCCTGATCATGGGGGTCGCCAACGATCATTCGATCGCCTGGGGAATAGCGAAGACGCTTGCCGCGCACGGCGCCAAGCTTGCCTTCACCTATCAGGGCGAAGCGCTCGGCAAACGCGTCAAGCCGCTTGCGGCGTCGGTCAATGCCGACTTCGTCCTGCCCTGTGACGTTGAGGACATTGCGACACTCGACGCGGTATTTGCCGAGCTCGGCCGCATGTGGGGCGACCTCGATTTTCTGGTTCACGCCATCGCCTTTTCCGACAAGGCCCAGCTTACCGGACGTTTCGCCGACACCACGCGCGAAAACTTTCTGCGCACCATGCTGATTTCGTGTTTTTCATTCACCGAGGCTGCCAAGCGCGCCGCCGCGATGATGCCGAATGGCGGCGCCATGCTCACGCTCACATACAATGGCGGTTTGCGCGCGATGCCCAATTACAATGCGATGGGCGTCGCCAAAGCGGCGCTTGAAGCCTCGGTGCGTTATCTCGCCGTCGATTTCGGAACCGCGCGCATCCGCGTCAACGCCATTTCTTCTGGTCCGATCCGCACGCTAGCCGGCGCCGGCATCGGCGACGCCAGGGCAATGTTCGCGTTTCAGCAGCGGCATTCGCCGCTGCATCGCGGCGTCACCTTGGACGAGCTCGGCGGCGCCGCACTTTACCTGCTCTCCGACCTCTCAACCGGCGTGACTGGGGAGATCCATTTCGTCGATTGCGGCTACAGCGTCATCGCCATGCCGCACCCGGACGCGCTGCGGGCCGACCAGCAGCGCGCGCTCGACAACGGCGCAAAGTGATTGGCGCTGTCATCCTGGAGCGCCGCGAATCCGGAATCGATAGCCACGAACCCGGTGACTGCGGATTCCAGCTCGCTGCACTCGGACCCCGGAATGGCCCGGATGACTGATGCTAGAGTTTCGCCAGATGCGGCATCACCTCGCTGCGAAACAGATCGAGCGAGCGCAGCGCATCGACAAGCGACATGGTGCCGAGAAATAGATAGGTCAGCAAATAGTTGACGCCGAGCTCGCGGACCTGCCGCTCCAACTCGGCGCGGACCGTTGCCGGCGAGCCGGCGATCACAGTGCGATCCTCGACGCAAGCCTCGAAATTGGCACCGCGCGGCACATTCAGTCGCGACGTGAGCCCGGTCTCGCCATGCTTGACGCGCAGCCAATTCAAATGCGCGAGATGAATGTCCATCGCCGGCTTGCCGAAGCGATGCGCCTGTGCATCGGTGTCGGCGACGAAGATGTGGCGCTGCACGCCGATCGCTGCGCCGCCGGGAAATTCCGCCTTGGGGGCAACCGGCCCGCCGCGTTTGTTCAGCGCGACTTTGTAAGCGTTGATATTGGCCTTGGCGGTCGCCATCGGGCCTAGCGTGACGAAATGCAAACCCCGCTCGCCGGCCCAGGTCGAGCCGATCTCATTGGAGGAGCCGTACCAGAACGGCGGATGCGGCTCTTGCAATGGGCGCAGCTCGATCGGCACATCCTTGTAGCTGTAATGCTCGCTTTCGTAGGAAAGGCGATCCGTCGTCAGCCCGGCGGTGACGCACCTGAAAGCGTCGATGAAAATGTCGCGCGAGCGATCGTGCTCGACCTTGTGATATTTCAGCTCGTACGGCGATACGCCGC
>JBPYFG010000220.1:0-8471 GCA_051986365.1 Xanthobacteraceae bacterium | reverse complement strand
CGGGCCTCTCGGTCGCCTTCGACCTGCCGACCCAGACGGGTTACGATTCGGATCATCAGCTAGCGAAAGGCGAGGTCGGCAAGGTCGGCGTGCCGATCTCGCATCTCGGCGACATGCGCACCCTGTTCGCCGGGATACCGGTCGCCGAGATGAACACCTCGATGACGATCAACGCGACGGCCGCGTGGCTGCTCGCGCTCTACATCGCGGTGGCCGACGAGCAGGGCGCGCAGCGCTCAGCCCTTCAGGGCACCACGCAAAACGACATCATCAAGGAATATCTCTCGCGCGGCACCTACGTGTTCCCGCCGGAGCCGTCGATGCGGCTCACCAAGGACGTGATCCTGTTCACCACGCGGGAGATGCCGAAGTGGAACCCGATCAACGTCTGCTCCTATCACCTGCAGGAAGCCGGCGCGACGCCAGTGCAGGAAATCGCCTTCGCGCTTGCGACCGCGGTCGGCGTGCTCGACGCGGTGAAAGCATCGAGCCAATGCGCCGAGGGGGAATTCGGCGACGTGGTCGGGCGCATCTCGTTTTTCGTGAATGCCGGGCTGCGCTTGGTCACCGAAATCTGCAAGATGCGCGCCTTTACCGAATTGTGGGACGAAATCACGCGCGAACGCTATGGCGTGCGCGATCCCAAGCAGCGGCTGTTCCGGTACGGCGTGCAGGTCAATTCGCTTGGGCTCACCGAACAACAGCCGGAGAACAATGTCGCGCGTATCCTGCTCGAAATGCTGGCGGTGACGCTGTCAAAGGACGCCCGCGCCCGCGCGGTGCAGCTGCCGGCCTGGAACGAAGCTCTCGGCCTGCCGCGGCCGTGGGATCAGCAATGGTCGCTGCGTATGCAGCAGATCCTCGCCTATGAGACCGACCTCTTGGACTATGGCGACATTTTCGACGGCTCGCCGGTGATCGCCGCCAAAGTCGCCGAACTCAAAGCCGCCGCGCGCGAGGAGCTCGATCATATCGAGGCGCTCGGCGGCACGGTGGCGGCGGTCGAGTCCGGCTATCTCAAGCAGCGGCTCGTCGAATCGAATTCCCGCCGCGTCGAGGCGATCGAGCGCGGCGAGCAGACCGTTGTCGGCGTCAATCGCTTCACCGAAACCGAGCCATCGCCGCTTGCGCAAGCGGCCGGCGCGGTGCTCACGGTCACGGCGGAGGCCGAAGCCGAACAGACCGCGCGATTGAATGCGTGGCGAGAGAGCCGCGACGCGCGCGCGGTCGCTGCGGCGCTCGAGGCTTTGCGCAAAGCGGGAAAGAGCGGCGCCAATATCATGCCGCCCTCGATCGCCTGCGCCAAGGCCGGCGTGACCACTGGCGAGTGGGGCGCGGCGCTGCGCGCCGCCTTCGGCGAATATCGCGCGCCAACCGGAGTCGGCACCGCAATGCGCAACGATGCCGAAGGGCTTGATGAGATCCGCGCCGAAGTTGATCGCGTCTCGAAAAAACTCGGCCGCCGGCTGAAACTGTTGGTCGGCAAACCCGGGCTCGACGGCCATTCCAATGGCGCCGAACAGATCGCCGCCCGCGCCCGCGATGCCGGCATGGATGTGGTCTATGACGGCATTCGCCTGACCGCCGATGCCATTGCCGCCGCAGCCTGCGACAAGAATGTGCATGTGGTCGGGCTGTCGATCCTGTCGGGCTCGCACTTGCCCTTGGTGCACGAGGTGATGGCGCGGCTAAAGGACAACGGTGCGGCCGGGGTGCCGGTCGTGGTCGGCGGCATCATCCCGCCGCAGGATGCCCGGGCGCTGAAAAATGCCGGCGTTGCCGAGGTCTACACGCCGAAAGATTTCGCGTTGAATCGGATCATGGCCGATCTGGTGCGCATCGTCGAAAATGCCGCCGATCGCGGCAAATGACAGCGCGGCGTTTGCGAAAAAACGAGTCGGTCAGCTATTGTCGCGTATCACCTTGTGGCCGCGATCGGCTGCCAAATACGGCTTGCCGCGTGAGCGAGCCACTAGCGACCTCGCCTCTCGTCCGGTCAGCGTTGCGGCATGCAAGGTTTCTTTGAACGATCGAATGATCCGCGAACCGTGCTCCACCAGCTCCCGTTGCTCCGTGCTCAGATGATTGAGTGTCGGATCGAGCCCTACGAAAGGAATTTCGAAAACTTTCTTTCCCTCGCCTTCATAGACATCGAGCTGCCAATGGCGGGTCCGCAGTTCACGGCAATTCATTAGTTCCAACACGACATCGCAAGCATAGCGATAGGCCAACTCGGCGTTGGGCAAGCTGACACCGACGTCGTCTTCGACCCCGCTGCCGTCATCGCTAAGCTTGAACGTATATCGTGGCATTGCGGCTCTCTCCGGGCTTTTCGAGAGCATAGACGTTCGACCGTCGGCAGTCGGCCTGGGACGCGACTCTACCTATCTCAGCACGACCGCTGTTCGATATTGGCGAAAAGCGGGATCGCAAGCGGAGGTACCACAAAAAAGCGTTGTTCTGAAGCGGTTGAACGACATCAGCGACATCGCTCACCGGGGTACCCGCTCCTGAGGGGAGCGGCGCATAGCGCAGGATTCCTCGGCTTCCCTCGCATGCGCAAAGACCTCGGTGGCGAGCTGGGTGAGGAGCCGGGCAAAATCGTAGTGCTGCTCGCAATAGGCTCGGGTGGCCAGCTCGAGCATGTGCTTGCCGCGGGTCCGCAACTGCTCGGCATCGCGACCCGCTTCCATTTCACGCGACTGATACGTCACTTGGTCCATTTGAGTAAAAAACTCACATCAAGACGTCTTGTTCCCGACATTTCGCTAACCAAACCGTTCCACGATCTCAAATCCGAGTTCCTGGCGTTTTCCCAGCGCCGAGAGCGCGTTGCCGCGCGATGACAATCCAAATTTTCGACCGGCCCCGGGACCAATTTGTAACAAATGAGTAAGTAGCGTGTTCGTGGCAGTGCTCTAACTTGACATCAAGGTATTGTTCGTGACAGTATTCTAACTTGACTGCTTTTTAGGAGATTCTCGCGTGAAGAACGGCAAAGGCGGAACCGGCCTGGTGCGGGAACAGCGGCTGCAAATCATGCTGTCGCCTGAGGAACTTAAGGCCGTCGATAATTTCAGATTCGTCCACCGGATGCCGAGCCGGGCGGCGGCGGTCCGGGAGTTGCTTCGCTTTGGGCTCGGAGCGGTTGGAGCGGTTTTGGAGAATGCGGGCGTCAAGTCGCGCGATTACGGCGTGCTGAAAGCGCCCAAAGGAACTGGGGTGAGCCGAAGTTCCTAGGTAGTCAAGTTAGCCTTTGCGGCATTGTGCGAGCTATGTTGAAGAGCGCAACATAGTTCTGTCGCCGACCGGGAGGATCGGTAGGCGTTCGCGGCTGCTGGACCAAGTGCGATGCTTCAGAGTTTGAGCGAGCGAATTCGCGAGTGCTACGAGCACGCTGAAGAATGTGCGCGCAAAGCCGACGCTCAAACCGATCCGACGCTCAAGCAAGATTTTTTGGATATGGAGAAGCGCTGGCTCACCTTGGCCAGAAGTTTCGAATTCAGTCAGCGGCTCGGCGATTTCTCCGATGAAACCAATCGGCAGGTGACGAACCTGGCGAAACCGAGAAAGCCCGAACGATGAGCAATCGGACGGTCGTCGTCCCCCCTCCCCCGCGACTCGGAACAATCGGCGAGTGAATTTGTGCCGGCAAACCAGCACGACTCGATGGCGAGGCGTTTGCAACTGGCCGCAGCAGCGCCCGACCCGAAGCTGCAGAAGGCGCTTTTGAGGATGGCGTGTTCGTTCGAGGTAGACGCTGCGCTCTTGGCAATGAGCCGTTCGACCATCGTCGAAAGCCGGCGATTGCTGGCGAAAAACTGGAGCGAGCGTATCGACAACGGACACGATGACCCGCTGACGAATAGCCGAGCAAAAATCGATGAATGCCGGCAATTGCTGACGACGCTCGATCTTTCAACTTCACTGGAGCGCGGCGACCAGTCCGCGCACGGCGAGCCGACGCTCGTACCCACCGCGCCGATTGCGCCGGAGGCTGCAGAGCTTCCCGCCGAGGCCAATCGCGATCGGGCGGCGTTGTCGGTCCATGTTTTTCGGGACGGCGTGCGGTTTGGTTGGACCGTTTGCGGTGCAGGCAATGATATTCTCGGACGCGGAATGGCAGAGACTGAGTTGAAAGCCCGGACGAACGCGTTCGGCGCCGGAATGACCTATTTGAACCGGCTTAAAGACCGGCTGGCGACAGGCGATATCAGTCGCCACTAGAAATCCGCGATCAAATCCGGCGTGCTCGCGCCAGTGGCGCGCCGAACGGCTTTATTCGTTTCCGGATTTTGTAGAAGCGAGTGCGCGTCGGCGTGCAAGGAAAGCAAAAATTGCGGCGCTGACCTACTTCTTAGCCGTCGGGAGGCTTATCAGCGGCCTGTCGATTTGGTCGATCTTTTCCAAAAGCGCGCTGCTTTCGTGGAGCAGCTGCAATGTATCGGCGCGCAGGCGCTCGATATCGGCCATCGCCGCGCGGAGTTGCTCAATCGCTTCCCAATCTTCCATTGCCATTCAATCCTAATGCGAATGTCGGTTTTGGCTCAAGCCAAACGGCTACGCCTGTTCAAAGCCCGGATCGGCTCGCACTTCGCGCTCCAGCAGTTTTACGTGGCTTATTTGCAAAGCCATCGTTTCCCGCATGACCGCGAGCAGCTTCCTCGATTGCGGTGCGTCAAGGCCCTTGCGTTGCAAGTCCGCTACTCTGGCCTCTTGCGCAGCGAGCCGGCCTTCGCTCTCGGCCACGAAGTTTTTGGCCCGGGGCAGCAGTTCCCGGACAATCAACTTGGTATGAGCACTCACGTCAGCCAAAGAATCTCCTAATGCCGGTTCAACGCCTGAACAGGGAACTGAGTTCAGGGTTCCCTGCAACTTAGCGGAGTTGGATGATTGCAGTCATAAAACGGCGTGAGCCGATCTCGCGCCGTGCGGACACGCAACTAGTCGGCTTTCCCCGAACATGGCATAGTTCGCTCTGAACCGGCGTAGACAGGTCAGGGGAGGAACGCATGCGAACATTTTTCGGCGCGGCGGCGCTCGCCGCCGCAATGAGCTTGGCCGCCGCGGCGCAAGCTCATACTTTTTCGAACAACTACGCGGATCGAACCGCAACTTAGGGGAGGCAGCCATGAGTTCTCGCGTTATCGCAAGTACGTTTGCCACGGTAGCGGTGCTCGGCTGCAATGCGCTTTCTGCGCGTGCCGCGCCGTTCTTGATCGTCGGTGACGATGAAAAGGCCAGTTTTGTCGACGGTAAGACGATTGTATCGCCGCCGGGCCAAGATTCGGTGCTGATCGTCGATCTAGCCAACCCTCTCGATCCGAAAATCGTCGCCAATCTTCCGTTGAAGAATTCGGTCGTTGGACCGCCGGTGAATCTCGCAATCGATCCGACCAATTCAGTGGCGATCATTGCTGACTCGATGAATGCGGTGCAAGACGGCAACAATTGGAAACAGGTTCCGGACAACAAAATCTATGTCGTCGATCTCAAGGCCAAACCAGCCAAGCTCGCTGGCACGATAGAGGGCGACAAGCAGCCGTCCGGCCTTTCGATCAATCCAGCCGGCAATCTCGCGCTCGTCGCCAACCGCGCCGGTAAATCGATTTCCGTCCTGTCGGTCCATGGCACCGACGTCAAGCTTATCGGCAGCGTCGATATGGGCGACGAAGTCTCCACGGTTGTCTTTACGCCGGACGGCAAGCATGCGCTGGCAGCGAAACCTTCTACCAACAAAGTTGCGCTGCTTGACGTCGACGGCGACAAGGTGACCTACGCCAAGCACGATCTTTTGACCGGGTTATTTCCTTACAACGTCGTCATATCGCCGACTGGCTCGATTGCCTTGACGGCAGACAACGGCAATGCGGGCAGTTCGGACGGCAATGTCGATACGGTCAGTGTCATCGATTTGACCGAACCCGTGCATGTCATCGATCACATAACAGTTCCCGACAGTCCGGAAGGCTTGGCGTTCAGCCCGAAGGGCAATATCGCGGTGGCGGTCGACGCGAACGGTTCCAATCACCCCAAGTCGGATTGGTACTATCACCCGCATGGCCTAGTGACGGTGATGAAGGTCGACGGCAAGAAAGTGACGCGATTGAACGACATCGAGGTCGGCGCTCTGCCGGAAGCGGTCGCTTTCACGCCCGATGGCAAATATATCTATGTCGGCAACTACATGGATAAGGATTTTTCGATCCTGCGCGTTGACGGCACCAAAGTCACGGACACCGGCAAGCGTTTCAAAGTGCCAGGCCAACCGGGCTCGGCGCGCATGAGCGAGCATTAGAACCAAAGCGCTTGGAGCGACTTTAAGCTCATCGGCGAATCGGTCTCGATGCGCGGCACTCGGCCTTAGAATTATTCAGCGGCGCGCCGACGCCAGCGCCGCAACTGCCTCATCCCGCGATCGGCAGCAGCGCGGTAAAATGAAAAGCTGAGCCGCGTCCGGGCGTGCTGGCCAAGGTCAGATCGCCGCCCATGCGTTTGGCCAGCATTTTAACAATGCCCAGGCCAAGGCCCGCGCCGCCATAGCGTTGGGCGATCTCGACGCTGGCTTGGGCGAACGGCCGGAATAGCCGTTTCGTCTCGGCGCGGGTCAACCCGATGCCGCTATCGCGCACAATGCAGTGCAGCCGCACGCGCCCGGCTTTTGCCGGCTCGGCGCGCATTTCCAATTCGATTGTGCCTTGATCGGTGAATTTCACCGCATTGTCGAGAAGGTTTTCCAGTGCCGCCCGTAGCCGGACCGGATCGCCGATCAGGCGCTCCGGCACGTCATCGGCGATCGTGATCGCAGCGCGCAAGCCTTTGGTCTCGGCGCGCACGGTCAACGCCGCGTCCAGCGCGGCGATGAGCGCACGCGGGGCAAACACCTCCTGCTGCAATGTGAGCGGACCGGCGCCCGCTTTGGCGGCGTCGATGACCAAGGTGGTGAGCGCGGCAAGATATTCAGCGCTGGTTTTAATGTCGGCGGCCCAGCGTCGTTCGCGCTCGCCGAGATTGGAGCGTGCCAGCAATTCGCCAAGCGCAAGCACGCCGGTGAGCGCCGTACGCACGTCATGCGCGAATGCCGGCAGCGCGCCGGCATCTTTGTGCGGCGGCGGCTTGCGTTTTTGTTTGATCCTCGCGCGCCCCATTCATCCCTCGCGCTTTGACACCATGCCACGTTCAACACGCCGGCGAAATGTGCGCTGTGAAAGAAGCAACAGCGAACTCACCCTCCCCTGGAGGGGGAGGGTCGCGGGCGGGTGCGGGGTAGGGTGAAAACCGAAGCTCTTCTCATCCCCTCCCGACGGGCTGCACGCGTCGACCTCCCCCTTCCAGGGGGAGGCGAACAAGCGAACTGGCGCGATTAACGACCTCGTGTCAGTTGAGTAGGCCCGACCGATCACCGCCCGAGCCCGACCATGCGCCTGATATCGAACGGCCTTGCGCCTGCCGCCCGCAACTCGCGCAAGCCCGTGGCATTGGTCGATTTCGCCAGTTTCTGGCCGGCGTCGTCGAGAATAAGCCTGTGATGATGGTAGCTCGGCTCCGGCAGCCCGAGCAGCGCTTGCAGCAGCCGGTGAATGCTGGTCGACCAGAACAAATCTTGCCCGCGCACGATGTCGGTCACGCCTTGCAAGGCATCGTCAACCACGGCGGCGAGATGATAGCTCGCCGGCGAATCCTTGCGCGCTAGGATCACGTCGCCCCACATTTGCGGTGCGGCGGTGACAAGTCCGGTCTGCCCGGACGGCCCGGCGCCGGTCTCGGTCCAGGTCAGCACCCCGGCGCGCGCCACCGCCTTGTCCATGGCGAGACGCAGCGCGAACGGCTCTCCGGCCTTGCGCCGGCGCTGACATTCGGCCGCCGACAATCGGCGCGCGCGCCCTGGATAGATCGGCACGCCGTCCGGATCGCGCGGCCAGTCGCCTTGGCGATCGAGCTCCGCCGCCAGCGTAGCAAGCTCGCGCCGGCTTTCGAAGCTCGGGTAAAGCAGGCCCTCCGCTTCGAGCCCGACGATCGCCATCTCATAATCGGCAAAATGGTCGCTCTGGCGGCGCACCGGCTCCGGCCAGGAAATGCCGAGCCAACGCAAATCCTCGTAGATCGCCGCTTCGTATTCCGCGCGGCAGCGCTCGGTGTCGATATCTTCGATGCGCAACAGCAACCGTCCGCCAAGCTCGCGCGCCATTTCGAAGTTGAGCAATGCGGAATAGGCATGGCCCAGGTGCAGATAGCCATTCGGCGACGGTGCGAAACGCAAAACTCGGCTGTACATCAACGCTACGCTTCTCGACACTGGGCTCAATGATGCACTCTAACATGGTCACCCACATTCGCACCGAGAGCGATCTCGACGCCGCGCTTGCCGCCTTGACAACCGCCGATGCGCGCTTCGCTGCGCTCTTGACGCATGGCGGCCGGCCGGCGCTGCGCCGCCGGCCGGACGGATTTGCCGGTCTCGCGGCGACGGT
>JBPYFG010000219.1:0-8395 GCA_051986365.1 Xanthobacteraceae bacterium | reverse complement strand
ATGGTCGGCATCGCTGGGTTCGGCGGACGGGCGGCGTTCATCGGCAAGCTCAAGGCCGACGAGCTCGGCCGCGCGTTCAGTCACGATATCCGCGCCGCTGGCGTGAGCTTCAGCACGCCGCTGGCGCCGCACGGCCCATCGACCGGCCGTTGCTATGTGCTGGTGACGCCGGATGGGGAGCGCACCATGAACACCTATTTGGGCGCGGCGCAGGACCTGCATCCGCGGGATGTCGATGAGGAGACGATCGCGGCAAGCGCCATCACTTATCTCGAAGGCTATCTGTGGGACCCTAAACACGCCAAGGAAGCTTTTCTCAAAGCGGCCAAGATTGCGCACGGCGGCGGTCGCAAAGTCGCACTGTCGCTGTCGGATGCTTTCTGCGTCGATCGCTGGCGCGACGAATTCCTGCAGCTGATGCGCTCGGGCACGCTCGACCTCGTCTTCGCCAACGAGGCGGAACTGCACAGCCTATATCAGACATCGGATTTCGACGGCGCTGTCGCTGCACTGCGTGCCGATATCGGCGCCGCTGTGGTGACGCGAAGCGAGAAGGGCTGCCTCGTTATTGGTCCGGAAGGGATCGAGGCGGTGCCGGCATTCCCGGTCGAGCGGGTCGTCGACACGACGGGAGCGGGCGATTTGTTTGCCGCAGGCTTTTTGTGCGGGCTGGCGCGCGGCGCCGACGACCGTAGCTGCGGCCGGCTTGGGGCGCTCGCAGCGGCGGAGGTCATCCAGCACCTCGGCGCCCGCCCCGAGGCGTCGCTGCGTCAGCTGGCGGAAGAGAACGGTCTGGCGCTTAAAGACTAGACTGAATCGGCCCCGTTTCAGAAACGGCGAGCGGTAACCAATCGCTAACCAAAGCTGGTTAACGATTGATCAACCGAAAACGTCGGAGATCCGAAATGGCCGAGACGTCCGATCATGCCGCGGCAGTCGGCGAGGCAGCCGCGAACGAGGCCAGCGCCGATTGCATCAATCTGCCAGCGGTCGTGGCCCCGCAACTGAGCGCTGCTGCAGATCAAACCGAAAACGGCGCGGGAGAGGAAGCGGAGCAAACTAAACCTACAAGCGTGCCGCCGCGGTCCAAGCGTTTTGTTACGCTAGCGGCGAGCGTCGCCTTTGCCGCGGGCTTTGGTTCATTCGTCGGCTCGGTCTCGGGCTCGGGATTGGTGCGCTTGATTTATCCGCCGCCGCCACCGTCGGCTCCACAAAGCGGTATCGAGAACACGATTGCAGCAATGCGCGAAGTCAAGCTTGAGCTTGCCCAGCTTGCCGCGCTCAAATCCAGCCTCGATATCGCAGCCCGCAACACCACCAACCAATATGCTAAAATCGCCGAGCGTTTGGATCGGATCGATCAGCGCCGTGCCGCTGCGGCCGAGACCACGGCTTCATTGCCGGCCGCCAGTCCGGCGGCTCCGCCGCCGACCCAGACCGCTGCGCTAGCCGCAGTTGCCCCGCCTGGAGAGCCAACGAAACCGAATGACCGGATTTTGCCGGATTGGGTCGTTCACGACGTGCAGAACGGCCAGGCCCTGGTCGAAAGCCGCTACGGCGGACTCTTCGCGGTCAGCACCGGCAGTGTCCTGCCCGGTATCGGGCGGGTCGACATGATCAAGCGCCAGGACGGCCACTGGGTCGTGCTGACGGCGCGCGGCACCATCACCTCAGCGCGCTGAGGCGATTTCTACCGATCGCAAGTGTAAATCACGCAGCGACCCAGGCACACGCGCGCGCCTTGCCGTCCGATTTGCTATCGTCCAACAGCATGATCCGGAAAAGTGGCTGCCGGTTTTCCGAAAAGATCATGCTCGAACAAAAAGCTAAAGCGAAATAGCGTTGCAACTTAATATCATTTCGCTTTAGCGCGTGAAGCAGGACGCGTGTGGATGAACATCTCGCGATGGATCGTCCGGTTTATTTTGGCGGTGATTGCGCATTCGATTTTGCCTTCGCTTGCGATCGCGCAACCGGCCGCGCCGCCAAACCCGGAAACGGCGCAAGCCTGTCCCGGACTGGTTGCGGGGAACCGCGCGCCGGTGATTCCCGTAGCGTGGCAAAGTTCGGGCGCATTGATGGGTGCGCCGAATCTTGGCGACATAAATTTGAGCGCCTTCAATCTGGTGGCGCTGAGTTCAGATCAGGTCCGCCTGACCTTTCTCGGCCATGCGACCTTCCTGATCGAGAGCCCGCAGCTCGTCCGCATTGCCACCGATTACAACGATTACGTCAAATCGCCGGTATTGCCGGACATCGTCACCATGAATCATGCGCACGACACGCATTACACAGACCATCCCGATCCGGCGATCAAATACGTGCTGCGCGGTTGGAGCGAGACTCCCGGTCAGCCGGCCAACTGGGACCTAAAGTATCGTGACGTGCGGGTGCGCAACGTGCCGACCAATATCCGGAGCTTCTACGGCAGCACCACGACCGAGCGTTACGGCAATTCGATCTTTATTTTCGAAATTGCCAATCTGTGCATCGCCCATCTCGGACATCTGCATCATACGCTGACGCAGCAGCGGCTTAACGAGATCGGCCGCGTCGATGTCGTCATGGCCCCGGTCGACGGCAGTTACACGCTTGATCTCGACGGCATGATGGAAGTGCTGACCGCGCTGAAAGCGCCGCTGATCGTCCCGATGCACTTTTACGGCCAGTACATCCTCGATCGTTTTCTCGATCGTGCACGCAAGCTCTGGGATGTCGAAACGGCGGAAGTTCCCTCGGTTGTGGTCTCGAAAGCGACTCTGCCGGCAGCGACCAAGGTCCTGGTGCTGCCGGGACGGTTTTGATCGCTTAGACGTCGACGCTCGCCGCCAGCGCGTGCTGTTCGATGAACTCGCGGCGCGGCTCGACTTTGTCACCCATCAGCTCGTCGAAAATCGTATTGGCGTCGTCGATTTCCTTCACGCTGACGCACAGCAATGAGCGCGCATTGGTGTCGAGCGTAGTTTCCCAAAGCTGCTCCGGGTTCATTTCGCCTAAGCCTTTGTAGCGTTGCAGCGCAGCGCCTTTGCGGCCGGCGGCGGTGACCGCCTCAAACAAGCCGACCGGACCGTGGATCGGGACCTCCTCCTCCTTTCGCCGCAGCATGGCCGGCGGCGCCGGCCGCGGATAAATCTGCTGCAGGGACGGTGCGTATTCGTCGAGCTTGCGGGCATCGGCGGAGCCGAGCAGCGCCTGATCGATGACCGCGACTTCCTTGACGCCGCGCAACGTGCGCTCGAACTGGAATCCGGCCTCGCTGAATTGGCCTTTCCAGCCACGCTCCGCCGGGTCGGTAAGCGCGTCGAGCCGCCGGGCGATATATTCCGCCGCCGCCGCTGCGCTGACCGGATCGCCGGTCACCTGCGAACGCAGCACGCCGGCGATGGCGGCCTGCTCGATCACTTGGCGATTGTACCGGCTGTGCAAGCCGCGCAGCAGGTTGCGAATGTTGCGCGCCGCTTCCACCAGCCGCCGCAGATCGTTGCCGGCACGTGCTTCGCCGGACGACAATCGCAGCACAGTATCTTCGAGGCCGGCGTCGATGAGGTAGTCTTCGAGTGCGTCCTCGTCCTTCAGATATTGTTCGGATTTGCCTCGGGTCACCTTATAGAGCGGCGGTTGCGCGATGTAGAGATGTCCGCGATCGATGATCTCGCGCATCTGCCGATAAAAGAACGTCAACAGCAGCGTGCGAATGTGAGCGCCGTCGACGTCGGCGTCAGTCATGATGATGACCTTGTGGTAGCGCAACTTGTCGATTGTGAACTCGTCGGTGCCGATGCCGGTGCCGAGCGCGGTGATCAGGGTGCCGATCTGCTCGGAGGAGAGCATCTTGTCCATGCGCGCGCGCTCGACATTGAGAATCTTGCCGCGCAGCGGCAACACCGCCTGAAATTCGCGATTGCGGCCCTGCTTGGCGCTGCCGCCGGCGGAGTCGCCCTCGACGATGAACAGTTCGGATTTTGCCGGATCGCGTTCCTGGCAATCCGCCAGTTTTCCCGGGAGCGAAGTGACTCCGAGCGCGCTCTTGCGAGTCATTTCACGCGCTTTGCGCGCGGCTTCGCGTGCCGCAGCCGCCTGGATTACTTTGCCAACAATGATCTTGGCCTCGGACGGATGCTCCTCAAACCAGGCGTTGAGCATGTCGTTGACGATGCCTTCGACCGCCGGCCGGACTTCGGACGAGACGAGCTTGTCCTTGGTCTGCGAGGAAAATTTCGGGTCGGCCACCTTGACCGACAAAACTGCAGTCAAACCTTCGCGGCAGTCATCGCCGGTCAGCGCAACCTTTTCCTTGCGGGCGCCGCCAGCCGAATCCGCATAGCCGGTGACTTGCCGTGTAAGCGCGCCGCGGAAGCCGGCGAGGTGGGTACCGCCGTCGCGCTGTGGAATGTTGTTGGTGAAGCAAAGCACGGTTTCGTGATAGCCGTCGTTCCACCACAGCGCGCAATCGATCATGACGCCGTCGCGCTCGGATTTAATGACGATTGGCTGCGGCACTAGCGGCGTTTTATTGCGGTCGAGATATTTGACGAATGCCTCGACGCCGCCCTCATAGCGCAGTTGCTCCCGCTTTTCGACGGCATGGCGCATATCCGACAGCATGATGGTCACGCCGGAATTGAGGAACGCCAATTCGCGGAGCCGGTGCTCCAGCGTGGCGAAATCGAATTCCGTCATGCTGAAAGTTTTCTTGGACGGCAGAAACGTCACTTCGGTGCCGCGTTTGTCGCGGGCAGCGCCGACGACCGCGAGCGGCGCCACCGCCTCGCCGTCGCGAAATTCCATGAAGTGCTCCTGACCGTCGCGCCAGATCGTCAGGCGCAGCCATGTCGATAGCGCATTGACGACCGAGACCCCGACGCCGTGCAAGCCGCCCGAAACTTTGTACGAGTTCTGGTCGAATTTCCCGCCGGCATGAAGCTGCGTCATTATGACTTCGGCCGCCGAGACACCTTCGCCTTTGTGGATGTCGGTTGGAATGCCACGACCGTCGTCGCGGACCGTGCAGGATCCGTCCGGATTGAGAACGACCGTCACTTCCTTGGCGAAGCCGGCAAGCGCTTCGTCAATGGCGTTATCGACGACCTCGTAGACCATATGGTGCAAGCCCGAGCCGTCATCGGTGTCGCCGATATACATGCCCGGCCGCTTGCGAACAGCATCGAGCCCCTTGAGGACCTTGATCGATTCGGCGTCGTAATCGGACGATTTGGAACTCTGTTTGCGGACGGGTTCTGCCATGTTGGGGCTTTCGAATCAGTTCCAAAAAATATGTGTGAATCGGCGAATCTTGTACACCAAAAAGGTGATCCGTACAGGACAAAAGGGATAGGACTAAGATATTGTTAGATCGCTGTTTTTCAAGATTTTGGCGGAGCCAAAAGCAACCGTCTTTCGGCCCGAAATTGGCCGTGGCCGAGGCGTTTGCCGGCCCCCGCACGAAATTAGGTGCGGCCGCCCGCGCAGAAGATCGAAAGCGTTGAAATTAAGCCGGCGAGCGCCGCCTCTGTTTCGGATCCGGATTGAGCAAATGCTGGTCACCTGGGCGGTATTCCGGAACGGGACGCTGAAAGCGCTCGAGGGCCGCGGCCCAATGTTCCATACGATCCAAATCGCCGCGCAGGCGCTCCAGCGCTTCGATCAAGTTTCGCACGATCGCATCTGCTGCCGGTTCCGGCATCGCGATGCCCTTTGTCTTGTACCCGACGTTGGGGCTTCTTCGGGTTAAGAGGCGGCGCGCGGTCTGGACCGCGATTGCTCGCACGTTTGAAATGCGTTTGGCGGAACGATCGCGTCAGCGCTGGTTGGGAGCCGCGGTTAGAGTTCCGGATTTCACTTCGACCACGGCAGCAGGCGATTCGATTTCACCGAACAGTGCAGGATCAGCGCCCGTCATCCACGCTTGCGCGCCGATCTCGGCGAGTTCGCGATGCAGCGCGAGGCGGCGCGCGGGATCGAGATGCGCGAGAACCTCGTCGAGCAACAGGACTGGCGGCGCTGCGGCCATCTCGCTGAGCAATCGGGCATGCGCGAGCACAAGCCCGATCAGAAGCGCCTTCTGTTCGCCGGTCGAAGCATCCGCGGCGGGAATGCCCTTTGCGGCATAGACCACTTTCAAATCGCTCAAATGCGGTCCGTCGAGCGTGCGCCCGGCGGCGGCGTCGCGGCCACGATTGTCGCGCAGCACCGCGCGATAGCGCTGTTCGACGTCGCCGGCTGGATAGGTCGGGATAAGTTGCTCCAGCCAGCCATCGATCCCGACTTCGACAGGCGGGAACGGTGAGTTCTTGCGCGTCTCCAGCACGGCCGCGAGACGGCGAACAGTCTCCACGCGCAGGCTGGCGACCGCCACCGCGAGCTCTGCGGTTTCGTGCTCGACCGCATCGAGCCAGTGGCTATCTGCGCGCGTCTCCTCCAGGAGCCGGTTGCGTGAGCGCAGCGATCGCTCGAGCGCATTGACGCGGCTCGCGTGTTCGGCGTCGACCGCGAGCGCCAGCCGATCGAGAAAACGCCGGCGCTCCGACGGCGCCCCGGTAAACAGGCTGTCCATCGCGGGAACGAGCCATATGACCCGCAGATGATCGGTGAACGCCGCGGCCGAGGAAACCGGTTCGCGATCGATGCGGCATTGCCGCTGCGTGGTCGCTCCGTCCTCGGGCGGCGGGTCGATCCCGGTGCCGAGCGTGGCCAATCCGAGCGCGCCCTCGATTTCCGCAGCGACGGCCCAGGACCCGTCACCTTCATTGAACGCGATCTCGTTGAGAGTGGCGCGGCGCAGGCCGCGGCCGGGCGCAAGTAACGAGATCGCTTCGATCAAGTTAGTCTTGCCGGCGCCATTCGGTCCAACCAGCGCGATCGTGCCGGCGCCGGCCTCGAGCGAGGCGCTGTGGTAGTTGCGGAAATTATGCAGGTTCAGGCGGCGGACAAGTGCGGGCATCGGTTCGAGACTTTAGGCGGCCTCGATACCTGATGACCGATTGCCGATCCCTGTCAAACTCGCATCGGCATCAGGACATAGAGCGCGCCGTGCTGCTCTTTGTCCTGAATGAGGGTCGGCGATCCCGGATCGGCAAGCTTTAACACTGCGGCTTCGCTTTCGATCTGCGCCGCGATGTCGAGAAGATAGCGGGAGTTGAAGCCGATATCGATCGGATCGGCCTGATATTCGACCTCGAGCTCCTCGTTGGCGCTGCCCGAATCCGGATTGGTAACCGACAACAATAGCCGCCCGGCATTGACGGATAATTTCACCGCACGACCGCGCTCGCTCGAAACCGTTGAGACGCGATCGACCGCCGCCTCGAACTCTTTTTTGTCGACCACCAGTTCCTTGTCATTGCCGACGGGAATGACGCGCGCGTAATCGGGGAAGGTGCCGTCGATCAGCTTTGAGGTCATGACCGTCTGCCCGATCGTGAATCGGATCTTGCCCGGGGAGAGTTCGATCGTGACCTCGGTCTCGCCGTCCTCCATCAGCCGATGAACTTCGCCGACGGTCTTGCGCGGCACAATGATGCCCGGCATGCCGGCAGCGCCTTTCGGCAGTTCGACTTCCATCTGGGCGAGGCGATGGCCATCGGTGGCGACGGCGCGAAGCGTTTGCGCATTCGCGGTGCCGGCTGCGTGCAAATAGATGCCGTTCAGATAATAACGGGTCTCTTCGGTCGAGATCGCAAATTGCGTCTTGTCGATGAGGCGCTTGAGTTCACCCGCCTGGAGAGTGAACTTGTGCGTCATCTCGCCGGCGGACAAATCGGGAAAGTCGCTCTCTGGCAAAGTCTGCAGCGTGAAGCGGGAGCGGCCGGCGCGGATCGCCAATGCGGCGCGATCGCCCGACGATTCCAGCGCGATCTGCGCGCCTTCCGGCAGCTTGCGGACGATATCGAAGAACATGTGCGCCGGTACTGTGGTCGAACCGGCGGGGGCGACCTCGGCGGCAATCGTATCGATGACCTCGACGTCGAGGTCAGTGGCTTTCAACGAAAGATTGGAACGGTCGCCATGCAAAAGCACATTGGCGAGGATCGGAATGGTGTTGCGGCGCTCGACCACGCGATGGACATGGCCCAAGGATTTCAGCAATTCCGAACGCTCAACGGTGACTTTCATCGCCCAATCCAAAAAGAAGCCGAAACGCGGACAACAAGGGTGGCCCGCCGCGAGGCTTTCGGCAAGCCCGGCCCCGCGGCGCGCGGGGCTTTTCCATGTCTTTTTAGGGGTTTGCCGGATTGTCAGGCTCGCCGGATGGCAAGCGGCCAGTCCTGATCAGTCCTGCAGCTGGCGTTTGAGCGACTCGATCTCCTCGGCAAAGGCGCTGTCGTTGCCGGCCAAACTTTCGATTTTGCGGACCGCATGAAGCACGGTGGTGTGGTCGCGACCGCCGAAGCGGCGG
>JBPYFG010000218.1:0-2024 GCA_051986365.1 Xanthobacteraceae bacterium | reverse complement strand
ATGCGGATTTTGTGACACCAATGGACATGCTCGCCGAATTGCGTGAGGACAATAAGCAGCTGGTAGCGCGCATGCGCGAGACGCACGATCTGTGCGATGAACACGGCGACGTCGCCACTGCAAGCCTACTTGAAGTTTGGATCGACGAGGCGGAACGCCGAACCTGGTTCCTGTTCGAAGCCTCGCGTGCAGGTCAGTAGATCTTGGATCGCTCGATGCCTCTACATCTTTCACCGACAACATCGTGCGCGTCGGGCTGAACGGTCAATTCCACTGATCTGATTACGGCTTTCCGCGAAAGCTCAGAAAGCTTGGCAATATTTACCGCAACCCGCCGTGCGCGATGCGCGGGAGGTTCTTTATTTGAAGTTCCACGGGCGGTGCCGATGATAGGATTGCCGCTGCGGTTGCGTCGGCGCTTTCTGCACGATGCCGAAGCGGTTTCTAGGGTCGTGGCATGACCGAAGCCGTGGTCTTTGTCGCCGCGATTGAGGCATAGCAAATAATTGCGGCCGGCCTTGGGGGAGGCCGGCCGCCGCGAACCCGGTCTGGGGACGGGGAGGGGTGGGGACGTGACCGGGAGCGCGTATCCTTTCTCGTGCGCTCAGCGCGATGATGCGGTGGCTGGCGCCGCGCGTGGCTCGCCAAGCGAAACCCAAACGTTCGGATCGGATTGCGACTGACGCTTCACGAAGCGATAGCCGGTATCCGCCCAGAGCAAGATGTCATTGGTCTGATTGTCGAGGATGTACTCGCCGCGGTCTGTCTTGACCGTGAGCACGGCATGACCGTTGCCGTTGTGATCGCGCACCACTGTCATGAGCAGCGCCTCGCGCGGCCAGCCGGCCTGCATCAAGAGCTTGCGTTTCTGCAACGCATAATCCTCGCAATCGCCGTAGCCATCGTCCGGATAATTCCAGCGTTCGACGACGCCCCAGTGATCCATGTCGGTCATCGGCTTGATATCAGTGTTCACGGCGATGTTGATGCGCTTGAGTTCGGTCCAGGCGCGTGTCGATAGGACGACATCGCGCGGCGCCGAAGGCGTGGTATCGCATTCCGGCGCGTATTCGACGCAAAATTCGGCCCAGCCGATCGGCGCGGTTGTGACCGGACCGATACCGATATAGGGCGAATGCTGTTGCGCTTGGCTTGCGGTGGTGGAAGCGAACAGCGCGATGCCGAACGTCATCAGAATGACGCACGGGGTCGTCCCGCGCTTGGCCCCTGTAAGGCAATTCATTGTGACCCCTTCCCTTATCGTTGGGGCCACGTTTCGCACAAAGCTTTTGCGGCGCCGCTAAGCGGACCGATTCAATTTTAAGTAAAACGGCTGCAAGTCACAGCGGGCACGGGTAAGCTTTCGCGAGTGCGCGAAGCGTTCTCGATAACCGCCGCACGCTCGAATTGTCAGCACAACCACGTCCGCGACCGGCGGATTTGCCGGTGCGAGCCATAGAGCTTGCCGACGCGTTAAGCTTGACGAAAGGTTGAGATTGGCCCCGCGCGGGCGTCCACCTAAGGTTTTGGCGACGCATACGGGAGGTGAGGGCGTGACCGCGCCAGGCCGTGCGCCGACATGACCTGGCGTTTATTGCGCATCCGCGCAGGCGGCGAAAGGGAGGAACTTGGGCCTCCCTTTTGTTTATTCAGGCCGGGAATCCAGTCGTTTTAGCTTGTTCCGGCGGCGGCTGCTGCCTATCTGGCACGCATCAGGTGCCATCTTGACCGAGCAGTCCGCCGCCAATCCCCGTGAGCCCATCTTCAACGTTCCGACACCCATCGTGGCGACAGTCGCCGTGCTGGTGCTGGTGCATGTTGTGCGCGTTTTTCTGCTGACCGACGAGCAGGATGTCGATTTTGTCCTGACTTTCGGTTTCATTCCGGCGCGCTATGGCAGCGAAATCGCGATCGGATCGCTTCCCGGCGGTTTTGCCGCCGATCTGTGGACCTTCTTCAGTTACGCTTTCATTCATGCCGACTGGACGCATCTGGGGCTCAATCTGGCCTGGCTCGTCCCGTTC
>JBPYFG010000217.1:0-5562 GCA_051986365.1 Xanthobacteraceae bacterium | reverse complement strand
GCACCGATGTAATCAGTATACTTCTTGCCGTGGTCCCATTTTGTAACTGCTTGATAGTGCGGCGTTTGATCCGACACACCTGACTTGTTCGACTTGCTCGCGGCTAAAGCTGGGACAGCTGCGAAAGCTGCCGTGCCGATGGCAAGCGTGGCAAAACGCAAAGCGATTTTGGAAGTCATAGCGTTTCCTCCCGCATGTGGTTGCTCTGCTGACGGCACGCGGATGCCGACAGGTTCCTCCCGTGTACTGAAACTGTGCGGAGGGGAACATCGCTCCCGCGACATCTTGTCAAAGACCGCGGTTCATTGGCGCAGGGAACGGAACCAATCTTCAGTGGGATGGCAGCGGTCGTTGAAAATGAGTTTTTCGCAACGCTTCAGGCTGTCGCGACTTGGCAGCGGCCGACCATTCGCTTGCCGCCCGGAACTAAAATCACCGTGGCGCGTTAGCGCGGCGTAGCGAGAACTTTTAGATGTTCAACTTTGTGGCCTCCTCAGCGGGGCCGCTTTTGTTTTGCATTTATCAGCTAAAGGCTATCAGCTAAAGGCGCCCCGGCTCATCCTCGAAATAGACATACGCAAGCGCCTGCCCGTTGTGGTCGCGCACGACGAAGCAGGCGGCGGCTGGGCATTGACTGGATGTACGCCGGGCAGCGCGGTCTCTTTTGAAACAATCGCAATCAAGGCTTCACCCGAACCGCCGTTCATGCTGCCTCGCTCCACACGGCGTCGATGTATGACAGACCACAAGTTCGGCATTCATAGGCATAACGGTCGGGCAGGTTTTCAGATCGCCAGCTCGTTCGAGCGAGCCGCATAATTTTCGCGCAGCTTGGGCAAAGCGGCGGCCGTCGCGTGTATTTACCAGAGTGTCCGTTACGTTTTGTGGTTATAGTCATTGCAGCCTCTCCCCTGAACAAATCAACGGGATCAAGTTACCGGTGATGTGCAATTGGGGATGTGATCGGCGTCACACGCGATTTCGCGATTTGCAGCAGCAAACGCCTGTTGAACGCCTAACGCAGTAGCTCTGCCACGCCTAATCAGGTGTGATTGTGCGGCGCGGCTCCGGTGCTGCGGGGCCCAACCACTTTATTTTGCTGCACAGACGGCGGAAACCGATTTTATTTACTCGTTGAATGACGGCAGCTAGGGTGTCGCGTCAAGACTCTTGCACGCGCCTAGAGGAGCATACATGAGCGCAAGTCCAGCCGCCGTAGAAACCGCGATACGCGGTACTGGCGCCGCGACACGCCTGATCATCGCTTCGTCGGTCGGCAATGCGCTCGAGTTCTACGAGATCCTGGTCTACGGCTATTTCGCCGTGATCATTTCCAAGGTGTTCTTTCCCGCTGCCGACGAAGCCGTCTCGCTTCTGGTCACGCTGGGCACGTTCGGTATTTCATTTCTGGCGCGTCCGGTCGGTGCGATTTTTCTCGGCGCCTATGGAGATCGCAAAGGGCGCAAAAACGCCCTGACGCTTTCCATTCTTCTGATGACGATCGGCACCGGCTTGATGACGGTAATGCCGAGCTATGCTTCGGTCGGTCTGCTGGCGCCGATTCTCGTCATTGCCGCGCGGCTCCTACAAGGGTTTTCCGTGGGCGGCGAATTCGCGAGCTCGACCGCCTTTCTGGTCGAACATCGGCCCGACCGCGCCGGATTTTTTGCGAGCTGGCAGTGGTCGAGCCAAGGCTTTGCTGCGCTGGTGGCGACCGGTTTGGGCGTTTTGCTGACGACCACCATATCCGCTGACACGTTGCAGGCGTGGGGGTGGCGGATCCCATTCGCCGTGGGCCTCTTGATCGGTCCGGTTGGCTACTACATCCGCAACCAGCTCGACGAAACGCCAGAGTTCGTCGAAGCGGGGGAGGCGAGAACGCCGCTGCGTGATCTGTTCGGCGGCCAATGGGATCGGCTTCTGCTGACGATCGGCGCGGTCGCCGCCTCGACCAGTTCGCAATACCTGCTCGTCTACATGCCGACCTATGCAATTCGGGAGCTTAAGCTGCCGCAATCGATCGGCTTCACCGCGGCGGTACTTGCCGCAGCGCTGCAGACCATTGCCGTGCCGTTTGTCGGCATTTTTGTCGATAAAGTGGGCCAGACGCGCGTGATGATCGGTGCCGCGATCCTGTTCCTGGTGACGGCCTATCCGGTCTTCGTGCTGCTCGACGCCGCACCTTCGCTTGGCGTTCTGATAGCGATGGTATGCTGGATCAGCTTGTTGAAATCATTTTTCTCGGGTGCGCTGCCGTCGCTGATTGCCAAAACTTTTCCAGTCGCAACCCGCGTCTCCGGAATGTCGCTGAGTTACAATATTTCGGTGCCGATATTCGGCGGGTTCGCGCCATTTTTCGCCCAATCGCTGATCGATCTCACCGGCAGCAAATTGGCGCCGAGCTATTACATGATCGCAACTGCAGCTTTAAGCCTAGCGGCGTTGCTCGTGATGCGTTGGAAATATCGGTTGTAAGTAAACCCGCTGACGACAGACGGCAGATCGGCGTTAGAGAGGACCAAGTCAATTCCCCTAAAAGGAACCGACGGCGGAATCCTCGATAAGAATTTTTCGGCTATAACCGACGGCAAATTTCGCGAGAGGTGGGCTGTGCACGCTCCTTCGCCATCATCGAATGCGCGCCGTGCCATGCACGGAAGCAACAAGCTGCAGATCGGCTTGTTCGGCGCCAATTGCTCTTCCGGCCGCGCCGTGACGCTTGTTCCCGAACGCTGGTCGGGCAGCTGGCCGGACAACAAGAAACTGGCGCTGATGGCGGACCAGGCCGGCGTCGATTTTCTGTTGCCGATCGGCCGCTGGAAGGGTTACGGCGGGACCACCGATTATCAGGGGACGACGCTCGAAACGGTCACCTGGGCGACGGCGCTACTCGCCGTCACCAAGCGCATCACCGTGTTCGGCACGGTCCACGCGCCGATTTTCAATCCAGTCGTTGCGGCGAAGGAAATGGTGACCGCCGATCATGTCGGCGAGGGTCGCTTCGGGCTCAATATCGTGGTCGGCTGGAATGAGGGCGAGTTCGACATGTTCGGGGTCGAGCAGCGCGCGCACGAGCAGCGCTACGAATACGCACAGGAATGGATCGACGTCATCAAAATGATCTGGTCCGACCGTGAGGATTTCGACTTCCACGGCAAATATCTCAACATGAAAGGCATTCGCGGCAAGCCGAAACCCTATGGCGGCGCTCGCCCGGTGATCATGAATGCCGGAGCATCTGCCACGGGGCAGGCGTTCGCGGTGAAGAATTGCGACGCGTTTTTCCTACAGGCCTCACGCACCTCGCTCGAGGAAAGCGCGCAACGCGTTCGCCACGCCAAAGAGGCCGCGCGTGCGCAAGGGCGCGAGATTGGTTGCTACACGGTCGGCGTCGTCACCTGCCGACCAACCAAGAAGGAAGCCGAAGACTATTTTCATCATTGCATCGTGGAGCGCGCCGACTGGTCGGCCGTGGACGGCATCCTGGCGCTGAAAAATATTTCGCCGCGGACCGTGCCGATGCAGGAATATCTCACGCAACGCAGTCACTATGCGCAGGGCATGGGCGGCTTGCCGATCGTCGGGGATCCGGATCATGTCGCGGCGCAGATCGCCGATCTGAGCAAAGCCGGTCTCACCGGCATTGCCATTTCGCTGGTCAACTACACCGACGAGCTGCCGTATTTCATTGACGAGGTGATGGGTCGGCTTGAACGAATGGGACTGCGGGAGAAGGTGCACGGCGCAATGTCATCCTGAGGTGCCCGCGCGCAGCGCGGGCCTCGAAGGATGCTGCCCCAGCGTTGCGGCCGTCGCCCTTCGAAGCTCGCGGAATTGTCATCGGGCCGGCCACCTCCGGCCGGACCCGTTGGCTCGCACCTCGGGGTGACGGACCGACCAACCATTTCGCGGAAGGCCCACCTTATCGCCTGCTCACGATCGGGGTGCCGCGCTTTTTGTTGTAGCGGTGGATCGTCACCCGCTCCCAAACGCCGTTGACGTGGTAGGGATCGCTGCGAGTGAAGGCATCGACCGCAGCACGGTCGGCGGCGTCGATGACGAAAATGCTGCCGACCGGCGTCTCGCCGTCATCGGCCACCAGCGTGCCCGCGGTCACCACGTCGACCGCATGCTCCTCGGCACGGTCGAGATGGATGCGATGGTCGCGGTAATGCTTGGCGCGGGTTGGCAGAATGTCTTTTTTGTCGAGCGCGTGGACCACATATAGCATGCGCCTAGTTTAGTCCCCTGCTCCGGCGCAGGGGAGGGGCGTTTTAGCTTCGCCCGAGCAAAGCGTCCCAGGACACTTTAGCTCCGCCGCCGCGAGATCACGTAGGATTCGTCGGAGAACCACAGCCCGCCGCGCTCACGCAGCACCGAGCGCGTGGCATCGATGTAGCGGTTGCCGACATCCGCCAAACGGTCATCCTCCACCTGCGCGACATAGATTGCGGCGTTCCACGCCGCGAACAGCGTGGAGGTACCGATCGAGTCGGAAATTTCCGATGGCAGCGTGTGCATCACATAGCGGAACAGCGCGCGATTGTCGGCATAGGCGTTGAAGTTGAGGTCGCGGCCGGCTGGGCCCAGTTCGTGCTTCACCGCTTTGAGGATTTGGTGCCGATCGTGGATGAACGGATGATCGTCGGGCCAGACCCTTTGGATGATTTCCATCCCCGGATCGTGACCGTGGGAATGAATGGCGACGAGCCGTCCGCCGGGTCCGAGCGCCCGGCCCAGCGGTGCGATCACGCGCTTGGCCTTGAATTCGAGCGGCGCGCGCGCGCGATAGGGCTGCGATGCGATCACCAGGTCGTAGTTGGCCTGCGTGCCGCCCGGCCGCGGAATGATCGGGTCGAGCAGGAAACGATGATCCTCGCGATAGAGCACTAGTACGACCGGGCGCTCGTAAATCGGATTGCCGGTGCGGGCGCTGACGGTCGCTTTCCAATTCTCGCCCAAGAACGATTCGAGACTGATGATCTGCTTCTCGAATTGATGCGCCGAATTGCCGAGCAGCGGCAGCTCGTGCCAAACCAAGCTCGATGCCGCATTGATCGATTTGACCGCAAGCCACGGCGCGTCGGCATAAGCTAGATTGGTCAGCACCAATACCGTCGCCGGATGTTCGAAGAACCGGTCTGACATCTTTTGCAGCGTCAGCCGGACGTCTTCGAGACTGATCTCCTTGCCGACCATATAAAACGGCATGTGCGGAAAACGATCGTGCATCGCGCGCATGACTCGCACCAGCACGGTGCCGTCGCCGACTCCGGCGTCGAATACCCGCACAGCCGGCGGACGCGGATGGATGTGAGCGAGCTCTTCCGAGACGCGATGCGCAACTTCCCATTTCTCGCTGCAGGTGTTGACGAACAGCAGGTATTTCTGGCGGTTGTCGAAGAAGCGGAAATTGCGCTGCGGGTCGCCGACTTTGGTTGGCACCGGGGGCGGAGAGGACGAGCCAGCGCGACCCTCACGCGCGCGCTCGATGATCGCCGGCCGGTCGCTCTGTGTAGGGTGCGCCGCCATAAAACCATGAATGCGGTCGAGCGTGTCGGT
>JBPYFG010000216.1:0-4936 GCA_051986365.1 Xanthobacteraceae bacterium | reverse complement strand
CACGTCGCCGCCGACCGCTTCGACTTCGCCGGAACACTCCAGACCGAGCCGCGCGCCGACGCCGCCGACGGCACCGTGCTGATGGCCCAAGGCGACCAGCAGATCGGCGCGGTTGAGGCTCGAGGCGCGGACCCGGATCAGCACCTCGTTCGGCTTCGGCACCGGCTTTGGCAGGTCGCGGACTTCGACGGCTTTTTCACCCAATACGGCGGCTTGCATGATCGATCCTCCGGTCGCACTTTTATTGAAGCGTGTGGTATCGTTGAAACCAAGCCGGTTTCAACTGGTCTGATTGCGCACGGCCCGAGAACCATTCGCCCGAGAACCATTCGCCCGAGAGCCATTCGTCCATGAATCAGCTTGTCCGCCCGCAAAAGATTGGCGCCTCTGCCTGTCCGCATGACTGCCCTTCGACCTGCGCGCTGGAAGTCGAGATTCTCGACGACCATACGATCGGGCGCGTGCGCGGTGCGCCGGACAACGGCTATACCGCAGGCGTGATCTGCGCCAAGGTCGCCCGCTATGCCGAGCGCGTGCATCATCCCGATCGATTGAAGCAGCCGCTGCGGCGAGTCGGCGGCAAAGGCAGCGGACAATTTGCGCCGCTCTCCTGGGACGACGCGCTCGATATCGTGGCCGAAGCGTTTACGCGCGCGGAAGCCAAACACGGCTCCGAAGCAGTGTGGCCCTATCTTTATGCCGGCACCATGGGCTATGTGATGCGCGACGGCATCCATCGCCTGCGTCACGCCAAGAAATATTCCGGCTTCTTTTCCACGATCTGCGTCAATCCCGCCTTCACCGGTTTTATCGCCGGCACTGGAAAACTCGCCGGCGCCGATCCGCGCGAAATGGCGAAGTCCGACCTCGTCGTGATCTGGGGCACCAACGCCGCCAATACCCAAGTCAATGTGATGACGCATGCCACGCGCGCGCGCAAAGAGCGCGGCGCCAAGATCGCGGTCGTCGATGTCTACATGAACACCACCATGAAGCAGGCCGACCTGGCGGTGCTGATCCGGCCGGGCACCGACGGCGCGCTAGCCTGCGCGGTGATGCATTGCCTGTTTCGCGACGGCAAGGCCGATTGGGACTATCTCGAACGCTATACCGACACGCCGCATGAACTCGCGCGACACGTGCAAACGCGCGATCCGCAATGGGCCGCTGCGATCACCGGCTGTCCGGTGGCGACCATCGAAGCCTTCGCGAAACTGGTCGGCGAACGCAAGCGCGCCTTCTTCCGTCTCGGTTACGGCTTCTCGCGCTCGCGCAACGGCGCGGTCAATATGCACGCGGCAAGCTGTATCGCTGCGGTGACCGGCGCCTGGCGGCTGGAAGGCGGCGGCGCCTTTCACAACAATGGCGGCGTCTTTCATTTAAACAACAGCGTGATCGAGGGCAGCGATCTGCGCGATCCCTCGATCCGTATGCTCGACCAGTCGCGCATCGGCGCGATTCTCACCGGCGACAAGGCGGCGTTGCTCGGCGGCCCACCGGTCACGGCGATGCTCATTCAGAACACGAATCCTGTTGCCGTCGCGCCCGACCAGAACACGGTCAAGCGCGGTTTCGCCCGCGATGATCTATTCGTTTGCGTGCACGAACAGTTCATGACCGACACCGCCAAGGCCGCCGATATCGTGTTGCCGGCGACGATGTTCGTCGAGCACGACGACTTCTACACCGCCGGGGGCAGCCAATATATTTTGCTCGGCCCGAAACTGGTCGAACCGCCGGGCCAATGCCGCAACAATCACGAAGTGATTTGCGGTTTGGCGAAACGGCTCGGCGCCAAGCATCCCGGCTTCGACATGACGCCGCGGCAATTGATCGACGCCAGTTTGCGAAAATCGGGCTGGGGCACGCTCGCCGAGCTTGAGGCCAAGCGCTGGATCGATTGCCAGCCGGATTTCGCCGCCGCGCATTACCTCAACGGCTTTGCCTATCCCGACGGCAAATTCCGCTTCAAGCCGGATTGGCCGACGGTGCCGTTCCAGCGCTGGCATCGCGCCGAGATTCGCATGCCGATGCCGGGCTTACCGGATCATTGGGAGGTGATCGAGGAAGCCGATACCGAACATCCGTTCCGGCTCGCGACCTCGCCGGCGCGCGGCTTTCTCAATTCGAGCTTCAGCGAGACGCCAACGTCGCGCGCCAATGAAGGCCGGCCCGAGGTAATGATCCATCCGCAGGACGCTACCGCGGCCGGCGTGGCGGATGGCGATGAGGTCGTGCTCGGCAATAAGCGCGGCGAGGTGCGCCTCCACGCAAAAGTGTTCGACGGCGTGCGCCGCGGCGTGCTGATTGCCGAATCGCTGTGGCCAAATTCGGCTTATGCCGATGGCCGCGGCATCAATTCATTGACCGGCGCCGACTCGATCGCGCCGTTCGGCGGCGCCGCTTTCCACGACAATAAAGTCTGGCTGCGGAAGGCGTAGGCAAAGGACATTCGTCGGCTGCGCCGGGCAGATGGGACTGTCTATTGAAGAAGTCCAAATCCAACGACTCAATTTCGAAACGCCGCGGGCCAAGCGAATTAAAACTGTTCGAACGGCTGTGGACGCTACATGCGCGCTTGTTCGTTTCCGCAGCCTTCGGCGCCGCGGTCGCGCTGGCGCTCATAGCGCTGCCCTGGCGCATACCGACGCGCATTCTGATCGGCTGGGATATTGGCGTCGTGCTTTATCTCTTGCTGAGCTACCGCGCCGCGGCGCACGCATCGGTCGCGACGATCCGCCAGCGCGCGGCGATCAACGATGACGGCGCGATCGCGCTTCTGGTGCTGGCTACGGGCGCCGCGCTCGCCAGCCTCGCTGCGGTTCTCGCCGAGCTCGGCCATGCGCCTGGTTGGTATCAAGTCGCGCTCGGTGTCAGCACGATTCTTTTGTCCTGGACGTTCATGCACTGGATTTTCGCTCTGCACTATGCGCGCGAATTCTATGGCGCGTCCGGCGACAAGCACGCCGGCGGGCTCATATTTCCCGGCAAGGAGGACCCGGATTATTGGGACTTTCTCTATTACTCACTGGTCGTCGCGATGACCGCGCAGGTCTCCGACGTGCAAATCACCAGCAAACCAATCCGCCGCCTGACGACCGTGCATGGCGTCGCCTCGTTCTTCTTCAATGTGGCCGTACTCGCCGTGACCGTGAATATCGTATCCAGCCTGATGCAGTGAGAATCCCCCCTCCCCCACCCGCGAAGTGGTGGGGAGAATGTCGGCTAATGCCCGTATTTAAAGTTCAGGCCGACGCGGAAAATGTTCTCGTTGAGTTTGACGGCGTAATTGCCGTTCACCGCATTGACAACTGGGGGCCCCACGGCGGCTGCCACGTCATAACCGCAACTATATCCGTGATTGCAGGACGCATTCGCCAGATCGACAAACAAATATTCGGCCTTGAACGTCCAATGCTCGGCGAGCGCCACTTCAACTCCCGCGCCGACGGTCCAGCCGAATTCAGGATTACCCTGGAATGGCAGGCCGGTCAGGGCGGTTTCCACATTCGCGCCGGCGCCGCCGGCAGTCCCGTAGACGAGAACGCGGTCCCAGGCGTAGCCGAAGCGCGCACGGAGCGTTCCCAGCCAATTGCTCGCAGTCTTGCAGCTCAATCCGGCGGCGGTCGATCCAGGACTGGGCGAAGTAAGGATGCTGGTGCAAAAAGCACTGCTGCTGCTGCCGCTGATACCTTGCCAATCAAAATCGCCTTCGACGCCGAACACCCACGCGCCCCACTGACCGCTTACAGCGATTGTCGCACCGACCAGACCGCCTTTGACGTTGAAGTTCCCGGTCGAACTCAGGTGCGACGGATTGAACGGATCGCTTCCCCACTCGCTTTGCCCGAACGCGTAGCCGCCATTGATCCCGATATATCCCCCGCCCCAATCGTAGACCGTGGCGACCGGGTAATAGGCAGGAGCCGGCCCGGGCACGGGAAGATCGGCCGCCGATGCGCGGCTTGCGGCAAAGAGCGACGCCATAGCCATGACGATGGCCACGATCAGTATCCGCTTCATCCGGATATTCCCCCGGTGCGCCCTGGTTCAGCCCCCTGAGCTTACCGATTTGGCTAGTTAAACGCTGTGTTGAAAAAGATACACGTCACGGAAATTAGCGGTGAGAGCCGGCCGGGTTTGCCGGCCTTTCACAAAAACACGATGTGGCTGCGGAAAGCCGATCAGTGCGCCGAGAACGTCACCTCCCCCGCGAAGTGGTGGTGGGAGCCCCGCTACGAACGGCCAAACGGCACCGCATCCGCGGCGACGATCTCCTTGCCGATCGGCCACAGCGCGATCCCGGCCAGTTTCAGATGCGCCCAGGCAAACGGAATGCCGATGATGGTCACGGCGAGCATGATCGCGGTGATGAGATGGCCGAGCGCCAGCCACCAGCCCGCCAGCACCAGCCAGACAATATTGCCGATCAAGCCGAACGGCCCGGTGCCGAGATCGTGCCGGCCGGAATATTCGGCGCGCGAAACCGCTTTGCGACCGAAAGGCAACAGCGTGTAGGAGGCGATGTTGAACGCGGCACGCGCCCAGGGGATCCCGATGATGGTGATCGCCATGACGACGGCGGCGATCACCCAGCCCAGCGCCATCCACAGACCGCCAAACACGATCCACAGCAGGTTCAAGAGAAAAGCGAAAAGCGACATTGCTGTTATGTAAACAGTCGCGAGCTAATCGCAATCTGATTGCGGGCATCCACGGCTCGAATTTCCAGCCTCGGGCCCGACTACGCTTGCTGTGACTTCGCTCGCATGAGCTGGCGGAGGCGCGCCAAACTCTCAGCCGGCCAGGCTGCATCGAGATCGTAGAACTCAGCGAACGCCTTACTGCCCGCTGGCAGCGTCAGCCATGGCTGCTTGGAGGATGTGTAAATGTGGATGTCGGGCGGACAGACATCAGGATTGTCCATCGTGCCGAC
>JBPYFG010000215.1:0-13947 GCA_051986365.1 Xanthobacteraceae bacterium | reverse complement strand
GCCTTGGCCAACCCGTTGCGCGCGGACGTTGTCGAGCAGCGCAGGCGCATCAAGGCGGCCTTTGCGACCATGATCGCGCAAGCAAGAACGCGCAATTTGATCGATGACCGCCGTGCGGCGGTCGGCTTTTGCTTCGGCGGCGGCAACGTTCTGGAGCTGGCGCGCGACGGCGCCGATCTGGCGGCAGCCGTTTCGATCCATGGTGACTTGAAGACCGCGCTGGCGGCCGAGAAGGGCAGGGTCAAGGCGGCGCTGCTGGTGGCTCACGGTGCCCACGATCCAGTGACGCCGAAGGCCGACCGCGACGCGTTCGAGGCGGAAATGAATGCGGCCGGGGCGAAATGGCAGATGGTGGTCTTTTCGGGGGTTCTGCACGCCTACACCGACCAGGGCGCTGACGTCCCTGGAATCGCTGCCTGGGACGAAGCGGCGACGCGGCAGACCTACGCGCTTACCCATCAGTTCCTGGCCGATGCCTTCGCCGCGCGACTGTGAGTTGCGGGCCGGTCGAGTTTCAAGACCCCGGTGACCGGACTGACTTGGCGGACCTGGCTGATCCCTTGCTGACCTGGCTGAACGTCTCGCCGCAGGAGCCGCGGCCGGGTGAGAAGGCGAACATTTGCCTTCTTCGCTATACCGGGCACCACGCCGGCGCCGGATCGGTGGACGCTTCGCGCTGCCGCAAGCCAAGCTTAAGGAGGATGTTCAAAACTGCGCCGGGAATCACGTTGCCCGTTGTAGCCTTCCGTAGGCCATGAGACGATCAGTGGCCACGTTTTGCGGGTCTCGTAGTGCCATGGCACGTCGGAAATTTCCCTGGGCGTCTCTGACCGACGATGAGCTGCTCGAAGTCCGGCTCAAGGACCTCAGAGTCTCGGTCCAAGCCACCTGGCTCGAAAGCTGCCTCAACGCGCTTTATTGCGAGCTTGATGAGCACGACATTCGCGTCCGGCCGCACGCCTGGATTTCCAGTGAATGGTTCAGCCCGGAAAACACCCCAGGCATCGCCATCCCGTTTTATTTGGCCCATCCTCGGCTGATGCGGCTGGAAAAGAAAATGATTCTGGAAGTCGAAGGCGGAACCTGGTCCGAATGCATGCGCATCTTGCGGCATGAATGCGGACACGTGGTGACCCATGCTTATCAGCTCTATCGCCGCCGCCGCTGGCAGCAGCTGTTTGGTCCCTCATCGAAGCCTTACCCGCGGTACTACCGGGCCAATCCCGCCAGCCGTAATCACGTTCAGAATTTACGGTTGTGGTACGCGCAAAGCCATCCCGACGAGGACTTTGCCGAGACTTTTGCCGTATGGTTGCGGCCGCGCTCGCATTGGCGCACCCGCTACGCCGATTGGCCGGCGCTCAAAAAGCTCGAATATGTCGACGAGCTGATGGACGAAATTGCCGGCAAGCGGCCGACGCTGACGCATCGGGAAAAGGTCGATCCGCTCAGCACGCTGACCCAAACGCTCGGCGATTATTACAAAAAGAAACGCTCGCTTTACCTTGTCGATACGCCAAAGACCTATGATCGCGATTTGCGACGCTTGTTTTCGGAGGATCCACGGCATCATCGCCGCGAGGCTGCTTCATCATTCATTCGGCGCAATCGCGCCGCGGTGCGCGAGCTGGTCGCGAGGTGGACCGGAGAATATCAGCTGACCTTCGACGCTGTGCTCGACGAAATGATTCAGCGCTGCCGTGAGCTGAATTTGCGAGCAGTCGGTCCCGAACGCAAGTTAATCATGGAATTCACCGTGCTGTTGACCGCCAAGACCATGCATGCATTGTTTGGTCCATCGCGGCGCAGGTGGATCGCATTATGAAACGGCTTCGTGTCCTGGTGCTCGTTCACCCGGACCTGATACCTCCGGAATCAATTAAGGGCCACACCGAGCAAGAAATCAACGTTTGGAAAACTGAATACGACGTGGTGTCCACGTTGCGGGCCGCCGGTCACGAGGTGCGGCCGCTTGGCGTACATGACGAGCTCAAGCCGATCCGTGACGACATCGAAGCGTGGAAGCCCGATGTCGTATTCACTTTGCTCGAGCAATTTCACGGCGAGGCCATCTACGACCAGAACGTCGTCAGTTATCTCGAACTCCTGCGCGTCCCCTATACCGGCTGCAATCCGCGCGGCTTGATGCTGGCGCGCGGCAAGGATCTGTCCAAGACGCTTGTGCAATATCACCGCGTTCCGGTGCCGGACTTTGCGGTTTTTCCGCTGCACCGCAAGGTCAAGCGGCCAGCGCGGCTGGCCTTGCCGCTGATTGTCAAAAGCGTGAACGAAGACGCTTCCTATGGTATTTCGCAGGCGTCAGTTGTTGACAGCGACGACAAGCTCGTCGAGCGCGTCAAATTCATTCATGAACGCATCGGCACTGCCGCTATTGCCGAGCAATATATTGAAGGCCGGGAGATCTATGTCGGCGTCCTCGGCAACGACCGCTTGCTGGTACTGCCGGTTTGGGAGCTGCAATTTAAGAACATGCCGCAAGGCGATTGGCTGATCGCCACCGAAAAGGTCAAACACGACACCGGTTATCAGGAACGCCGCGGCATTCTGCACGGCCCGGCCAAGGATCTAACGGCAGAAACGGCGGCGCGCATCCAGCGGCTAGCAAAGCGCATCTATCGGACGCTTGAGCTCGACGGCTATGCCCGGATCGATTTCCGCCTTGCCGCCGACGGCACGCCTTATTTTCTCGAAGCGAACCCGAATCCCGAAATCGCCGAAAAGGAGGAATTCGCCACGGCTGCCCGGCACGTCGGGATCAGTTATCCCGATCTGTTGCAGCGGATCGTGGCGCTTAGCATGCGGCGGCGCGGAGCAACGAGCATGGTTGCGGCGTAAGCCGCGGTCGAGCGTGTTGTGTTTACGCGCTCCTATGCCGCTCTCTGTTGCCGTGCGCCGTGTGCGCCGCCTCGTGCTTTGAAGCATGTCCGTCGCGCGCGATATGCGTTGCCTCCTGTTTGGCCTCGCGCGTTGCGCTGTGCCCTTCGCGGGCAACACGCAACGGCTCGTGTTTGGCTTCGCGCTTCGGCGCGGGTTTGGAGGATTGGCTTTCGCGGCCAAAATGGCGCGCTTCGCGCACCCGCTCATGTTTGCTTTGGTGCATTTGCTCTGGTGCGGCTGGCATGGCGGCTTGGTCGGTCGGCTTCAAATTTGATGCTTCTTCGTCTGCCGCTGGTGCGCGTTTGGCGCGCTCCAGCTCGCTCTGCTGCGTCTGTTCCTGCTCGACATTGGCGAAAGCCGGCAAGCTGCGGCACGGCAGGTGTGGCACGAAGGTCAGCGCCCCATTGTCGATCGGCGTTGTTTTCCAGGTTTCCACCGACAATCCAGTCACGCGCACTACATAATCGCGGGTTTCGCGTGGCAGGCTGGCGCGACGCTCCAGCCACTCGATCACGCGGTGCGCGCCGGCATTGTAAGCGGCGGCGACAAAACCAAGGTTGCCGAATTGCAGGCGTAGGCGCTGTAAAAAGCGCGCCGAGGCGGGAATCGCCTGCATCGGGTCGAAGGGATTGGCAAGTCCGCTCTCGACCGCAGTTTTCGGCATGAATTGCGCAATGCCTTGCGCGCCTTTTTTGCTGACGTCATCGACGCGCAGCCGGCTCTCCTGCCAAAGCAGATTGGCGAAGAACGGTACCGGCAAGTCGTTGTCCTGGGCCGAGGTGAACAGGGTATTGCACAAATTGTCGAGCGATGTCGGCTGCGGCGGAGCTGTCGGCGTATCGTCGCTCGCTCTGCCGACGTCCGATTTGCGCGCGGCAAGGCGCAGCGGAGCGTCACGCAATTGCGGCCTAAGCACTTCGACGCCCAGCGCACGTGGGCCGAGCGCCGCCAAGCTCTGACGGTCGCCTCTATGGGTAGAGGCTTCGATCTCGACAAGCCCATCGATCAGGTCGCTGCGGGCGCGAAGGTCATTGCCGCGCAGCGAATATTTCGGCTCCAGCGCTGCTCCGCTCAAGCCGAACAGCAGGATCGTAAAGACAAAGATCGCGCGCATTTCCCCGTTCCCTCACACAAGGCTGGGCAGCGGCGCCATCTTGGCGCCGCACAAGGCGGTGATGAGAGATTTCCCCTCGACGGTGCGGTCGATCCAAGATTTCCTACGGCAGGCGGTTCGCCCGAATAGGACGTTCAGATCAAACGATCACACCCCACCCTTACATTGTCTGGTGTGGCTCCCGATTTGCGATTGACGCCCACCAAATGGTGCCGCGAGTGCGACAGACCGAAAATCGAGACACGCGTGGCCGCTCATGCCGGTCCAAGGGGGCAGCTTTTTGAATGCATTGTGCGGCATGCGTGGCGAATTACGGCGTTCGAAAAGCAGCTGGAACTCGCAGGCTACTCAGCGCGAGGCTTGCTTGCATAGGATCGGCGCTTAGTTACGATTGTGACCAACGATCGTCGGTGCGGGTTCCAGCCGAACCGAGCCGGGGTGCCGGTGATGCAATCGCCTCGGCTTTGGGCGGTCAAATAACTGATTTCAAAAGCGATACTTCGCCCGATCTACCATGAATGACCTCGACCAACAGATCACTTCGCGAAGTGCCGCGCGCTCGGGGTCGGGCGAACTGAACTATCAATCCGGCTTTGGCAATCACTTCGCCACTGAGGCAGTTCCGGGAGCGCTGCCGGTGGGACGCAATTCGCCGCAGCGTCCACCCCACGGGCTTTATACCGAGTTGATTTCGGGAACTTCATTTACCGCCCCACGCTATGATAACCGCCGGACCTGGACCTATCGCATTCAGCCCTCGGTCGTGCATCGTCCTTATGCGCGCATCGACAATGGCCGCATCCGCAGCGCGCCGTTCAACGACGCCGACGCCACGCCAACGCAGCTGCGTTGGAGTCCGATGCCGATTCCCGACAAGCCCACTGATTTTGTCGAAGGCATCGTAACACTCGGCGGCAATGGCGACGTTGCGACCCAGGTTGGCGTCGCAGTGCACGTTTACGCCGCCAATCGTTCGATGACCGATCGCTACTTTTACAATGCCGATGGCGAACTGCTCATCGTGCCGCAGCAGGGTCGAGCCCGGTTCGTCACCGAACTCGGCATCGTCGAAGCCGCATCCGGCGAAATCGCAGTCATGCCACGCGGCGTACGCTTTCGCGTCGAACTCACCGATGGCCCCTCGCGCGGCTATATCTGCGAGAATTACGGACCGATGTTTCGTCTTCCGGAGCTCGGTCCGCTCGGCTCAAACGGGCTCGCCAATCCGCGCGACTTCCTCAGCCCGGTGGCCGCTTATGAAGATAGCGATCGGCGCTGCGTCCTGATCTCGAAATTCCAGGGCAATCTATGGGCGGCCGAAATGGATCATTCGCCACTCAATGTCGTGGCCTGGCACGGCAACTTGGCCCCGTACAAATATGACTTGGCGCGCTTTATGGTAATCGGCACGGTCAGTTTCGATCATCCCGATCCGTCCATCTATACGGTGCTGAGCGCGCCGTCCGATCTTCCAGGCACCGCCAATGCAGACTTTGTCGTCTTTGCGCCACGCTGGCTTGTCGGTGAGGACACCTTCCGTCCGCCGTGGTTTCATCGCAACACGATGAGCGAATTTATGGGCTTGTTGCGTGGAGTCTACGACGCCAAGGCCGAAGGCTTTCTGCCCGGCGGCGCGAGCCTGCACAATTGCATGAGCGCCCACGGGCCGGATGCCGAAACCTGGGCACGCGCGACCCGCGCCGAACTCAAGCCGCAAAAGCTTGAAGACACGATGGCCTTTATGTTCGAAAGCCGTTACGCCATGCGGCTCACGCGTTATGCAATCGAGTCGTCAGAATTGCAGCATGATTACTTCGAAGGTTGGCAAGGCCTGGCAAAGCATTTCCGCAAACCGTCGTCGTAAATCCACTGGTCGATCGCCTTGCTATACCAGGAGCTGGTTCGCAGCTTCGGGCCGGCGAACCTCGCTACTCACCGGTTAGGAACCCGCAATGATGTTTTTCAGAAGATTCTTCCTGACAATCCCCGCCGTGGCGTTGATGCTGTTCGGCGCCGGCTGTGCCGCTCGCGCCCAGGACTATCCGACACGGCCGATCACGGCGATTGTGCCCTTCGCCGGCGGCAGCGCCAGCGATGTCGTCAGCCGCATCCTGTTCGACCACATGTCGAAATCCTTAGGCCAGCCGATCGTCGTCGAGAACAGGCCTGGAGCCGGCGGCATTAATGGCACCGCGGACGCGACCAAGGCGCCGCCCGATGGCTACACGATCGTCGGCAGCGGCATCGGGCCGTTGGCCGCTGATGTCGCGTTGTACAAGCACCTCGATTACGACCCGGAAAAGGATCTGGTGACGATTTCGCCGTTCGCGTCTTTCACGATCATCGTGGTTGCCAGCAACAAATTATCGGTGAACAACCTGCAGGAGCTAATTACCTATGCGAAGGCGCATCCCGGCGAGCTCAACTACGGTTCGGTGGGCATTGGCAGTTCTCAGCATCTTGCCGGTGAATTCTTCGCCCAGCTTACTGGCGTGAAGATCACGCATGTGCCGTATCGCAATATCGGCCAATACGTGCCGGATCTCATGTCCGGCCAGGTGCCGCTCGGCTTTCAATGGTACCCGAACGTCTCTGCGGCGCTCACCGCCAAAGGTGCCAAGGCGCTCGTGGTCGCGGGCACCAATCGCCTCGACGCGCTGCCGGATGTACCCACAACTAAAGAGGCGGGCCTGCCGCAATATGTCACCTCCGGCTGGTTTGCCCTGTCCGTGCCGGCGGGCACGCCGCCGGCGATCGTTGCCAGGCTCAACAGCGAACTGAAAGCGGCCGTCGGGGATTCGGCGGTGCGCGCGCGGTTCTCCCAGCAAGGCGCCGAGGCGATTTATTTGCCGCTCGAGCAGTCAAAAAAATTCGTCGACGACGAGATCGCGAAATATCGCGACATCATCACCAAGGCGGGAATTGCGCAGATCGAGTGAGGCAGCTCTTTCGCAACTCGTTCTCGCGCCGAGACACCACCCTAGTTGTTGCAAAACGATCGGGAACGGCGGCGAACCGTTCCCGATCCTCAGTCATTTTAAGCTCGTCTACTGGATCCGCGCGGGTTAGCCGATGCAGATATCGATCGGTCTCCACGCCCAAGTTCCCGGCGCGATGTTGACCCACGCCCAAGCGGTACAGCTATCCCAGTCGGTCAGGAATACCCAATCGCCGTGGAAGAAGCGGCGGAAACGGAAGTGCCGGCCATGTTCGAAGAAGTTGCCGCTCACGATGCCGCGGTGGTCGAAATTACGGCCGCCTTCGAAATTCCGGTCACGATCGAAATCGTGATCCCGATCGGCGCGGTTGTATAGACGTCGACCGTTGTCCTGGTCGCTATAGTGGTTGCGATCCTTGTCGAAGTTCGGGCCGGCTTGTTTGTTCATGTTTGTCGGCGCACGGTTGTAGAGAGTGCGCGGCCCACGATTGGATCCCATGCTGGTCGTGGCGCCGCTCGGTCCGCGCGGCACGCTCAAGTTCGAATTAGCGCCGCCGCCAGTGCGGGCTGAGAAGCCCGGGCCTCCACCGCCGCCGCCACCAGCGCCGGCTGAGAAGCCTGCTCCGCCGCCGACGCCCGGTCCTGGACCCCGTCCGCCACCTCCGCCGTGATGGTCTTGTGCGTAAGCCGCGCTCGCGAGCGCGAGCGCAATTGCAGTCGTGAATGCTAGTTTCTTCATTTGACCTGTCCTCGTGTGTTTTAGCGGGCCAAGTTGCCCATCCGGTAACAACGAAGACTCGTGTGCCTCGGTTCACCGTAACTTCCGCGTGAATTCCGTGGAACTTTTTGGGCGCCGCGCGGAGTCGTAAAGTGGCAGCCCGTGCGCCAAGACGCCAAGCCCAAGCGACTAGGCTATGGGCGGGATCCAACTATCGGCTGGCGCCGGCCGGCTCGGCAAAAAAAGTGGGGGAGGGGCGTGAGACCCATAGTAACGTTGGCTGGTATTGTGGCGGCGGCAACTCTGCTGCCCGCGGCGATGGGCAAGGCCGCCGACAACTATCCGAGCCGCCCTATTGTTCTCGTCATCCCGCTGCCGCCCGGCGGCACCAACGATATTATGGCCCGCGCCGTTGCCGACCGGATGAGCGCCGCGCTCGGACAGCGGATCGTCATCGAAAATCGCAACGCCGGCGGCAGCGGCACTGTGGGAACGCGCGAAGTCGCACACGCCGCGCCCGACGGTTACACGATCATTCTCGGTTACACCTCGACATTGGCGACCGGTCCGCACATTTTCAGCAACGCCGGTTACGATCCCCGCAAGGACTTTGCACCGCTCGGGCTAATCGCATCGGCGCCGGCGCTCTTACTCGTGCACCGCGACCTGCCGGTTCACACGGTCGGCGAACTGATCGCTTTGATGAAGGCCGCAAAGGAGCCATTTCAGGTCGCGACGCCTGGCGCCGGCACCGTCAATTATCTTGCTTCGGTGCTGTTTGCACAGCAGGCCGGAGTCCAGGTTCAGCAGATTATCGAGAAAGGCTCCAATCCGCTGATCACGGATATGATGGGCGGTTTCGTCAAGGTGGGATTCAATCCCATTCCGGTGTCGCGGCCCGCGCTCGACGGCGGTTATGTGCGGGCTTTGGCTGTGACCTCGAGCAAACATTCGAGCTTGATGCCGGGTCTGCCGACGCTCGCGGAGTCCGGCTTGCCCGGCTTCGACGCGACATTGACCTACGGCTTGCTGGCCCCGGCTGCCACGCCGCGCGCGATCGTGGACCGGCTGAATAAGGAATTGCGCGCGGCCCTCGCCAGCGACGAGGTCCCCGCGCGCATTGTCGCTGAAGGCGGCGAGCCCGAACCGACCACGCCAGAACAGCATGCTGCCGTGATCGACCGGGAAGAATCAAAATGGTCGGCGGTAATCCGCGCAGCCGGGATTCAGGCCCGGTGACTCAAACCTCCAGCCGTTAAAGCCCGCGGCCAAACCCGCCGCGCAGGCCGTGGGTCAATAGTGAAATGACGAACAGCACTAGCGCGACAAAGAACACGATTTTCGCAATGCCTACCGCGGCTCCCGCAATTCCGCCAAAGCCCAAGATGCCGGCGATGAGGGCGATGATCAAAAGCGTAATGACGAGGCTCAACATATGTGTGCTCCGCATCTTAAGTTGCCGAGCAATAAACTCGCCACTACCAGTGCGGTTCCGCGCGGTCAGGCCTGGTCGGGATCATTCCGCGGCGGGAATAGCAAAATTCCCAGGACAAGCAAGAGAGTGAGGACCACGTAGACCTGAAGTTCCGCATTGTGCAGCGCAAGCGCGAACTGGCCGCAAACGCGGTCAAGCTCCGCAAACAGTGAGCCGTTCATCGGCAATGCCCCTCATCTCTAGCGCCCAGCGCGCCACGTCTGCAATCGTCCCGGAAACGAGCGAAAGTGTGACGCGCGCGGAGAACCGAGAGCGCGAACTTAAAGAAGTTCGCCGTGATCGTCGAAAAAGCGATGCGGACCTTCAAAATCGCCGATCGGAACCCAGTGCGTGACCAGCGTTCCCAGTCCGTCGCCGGGAATCCACGCGTGCAGGTGAAATGCCGGAGGTTCGATCGTGAAGGACGGTGGTTGGCGCGCGTCAAGATCTAATGCGACCGCATGATTAGGAGCGGGGCAAATGGTGGCCGCCGCGCCCACGAAATTCGTCAGCGTGGCGCGGTGCACATGCCCCGCCGCAACCAGCCGGACCCGTGGATGCCGCCGCACGATAGCGGCAAGGTCGCCGCCATCGCGCAAATTCTGCACATCCATGTGACTGATTCCGGTAACAAACGGCGGGTGATGCATGAAAAGCAGGGCGGGACGCAATGGCGAAGCCGCCAAAACACCCTCCAACCAAGCTAGACTCTCCGCGCCGAGCGTACCGTAATTGCGGCCGGGGGTCGTCGAATCCACCAGTACGACATCGACATCGCCGATCGCGTGCAACGAATGCAGCGCGCCGCTCGGCCACGCATAGCCCTCAGGCAAGGCGGCGCGCATCAAATCGCGATCATCGTGGTTGCCTGGCACCGCAGCGAACGGAATCTTAAGCGGCGAGAGCAGCGCTAAGAGATGGTCGTACGCCTCCTTGGACGGGGCATCGACCAGATCGCCGGAAATGACGACGAAATCCGGGCGCGGCAAAAATCGGTTGAGTTCTTTGATGCAGCGCGCCAGCGCCGCCGCAGTATCGACCTGCTGATACGCGCGCAGCCCAACTGGCTTGATATGCAGATCCGAAATTTGCGCGATCAGCGCCCGCGGCGTCGACATCTGCATCGTCAAACCGGATCTGGCGGCAGCAAACGCACGGCGCTTGGATCAATTGCCAATCCGACCCGGTCACCGGGCTTGAGTGGGACCGAATTCGGCACATCGACCACTATGGGTTTGGTCGCGACCCCGCCAATCGCCGCTCGCTGCCGATCGCCGACAAAGCTCACCGTCTCAATTTGCCCGCAAAGCCCCGCGCCCTCAACAGCGACGATCCTGATCGATTCCGGTCGGATCATCACCACGACCCGGTCTTTCATTGTCGCGTTGTTCGGGCTCGCAGCAAGTTTGCCGCCGGGAAACAGGAGCGACCCGTCGCTATAGGCCGCCTCGACAATATTCGCGGCGCCAATGAATTCGGCGACAAAACGGCTCGCCGGGGCAAAATAGATGTCGCGCGGCGCGCCGACCTGGGCGACTGCGCCTTTGCGCATCACCACTATGCGGTCGCCGAGCACCATGGCTTCGCTTTGATCGTGAGTGACGTAGACCGTCGTAATGCCCAAGGTGCGGAGCAGCCGGTTGAGTTCGCCGCGCAACCGCTCGCGCAGCGCCGCGTCGAGCGCGGTCAGCGGCTCGTCGAGTAGGAGCACGCTCGGCCGTACCGCCACCGCGCGGGCCAGCGCGACGCGTTGCCGTTGGCCCCCGGAAAGCTGTTCGATACGGCGATGCTCGAGGCCTTCAATGCCGGTGAGCGCCACCAACTCGGCGACGCGCGCCTTGCGTTCTGCACCATTGACGCCGCGAATTTTGAGCCCGTAGCCGATGTTCTCCGCCACGTTCATATTGGGAAACAGCGCGTAGGACTGGAAGACCATGCCGACATTACGCCGTTCGATCGGCACGTGCGTCACCTCGATTTTGTTGAACAAGACCCGGCCGCCGGAGTCGGGCGTTTCCAGTCCGGCAACGATCCGGAGCAAAGTCGTCTTGCCACAGCCCGAGGGGCCGAGGAGCACCACGGTTTCGCCCCGCGTCACGTCCAAGGTCACCGGCCCAAGCGCGTGAGTGCCATCGCCAAAGGTCTTGGCGCAGTTCTCGACGCGGACAGCGACGCCGTGTCCGTTTGCATTGCCAGATTCCTGCGGGCTCATCGGGGCAGTGCCGTCGGACCGCCGCGATATCCGGCGAAAATTTGCATCGCAACAAGCAGGGGAATGATCATGACAAAAAATACCAGCGTGTAAGCGGACGCGACCTCGAGCCGCATGGACGCATAGCTGTCTGCAAGTCCAACCGGCAGCGTTTTGGTCAACGGCGTGTGCAGCATCCAGGTGAGATTGAACTCGCCGAGCGAAAGCGTGACCACCATCAGCGATCCGGCGAGAATGCCGGGAGCCGCGTTCGGCACGATGACGTCTCGGAAACGTCGCCACGGCAAGGCGCCAAGCGAGGCCGCCCCTTCGTCGAGGCTCTTAAGATCAATCGCACCGAACACCGCCATTACCGAGCGCACCATGAAGGGCAGGGTGAAGACGGCGTGGCCGGCAAGAATGAACAACCAGGAGCGGCGGAAATCGCTGAAGCCGCCATAGGTCAGGAGCAACGCCAAAGCGAGTGCGAGGCCAGGGATGGCGAGCGGCAGGGTGATGATTTCTTCAATCGCCCGCGAGAGGCGGTCGTTGCGCAGATGCAGCGCGTAAGCCGCCGGAATGCCGACAACTAATGTCACGCCAAGTGTCGCGAGTGCGATCACAAACGATCGGAATATGGTATCGGGATAAAGCTGCCACACCTGCACGACCCATTGCAGCGTCAGGCCGGATTGAATGCCGCGGAAATAATTCAGCGTCACGCCAGCCAACATGGATAGCACGGCCGGCACGATCAAAAATGCGGCGACAAGCGCCGTGAATACAAGTTGCGCGGCAAAGATCAGGCGATCGCGCATCGTTATCCCGCGGCGGCAATGCTGGTGCCGCCATAGCTGCGCGCCAGCGCAAGAATGGCCCAGGTTATCAGTCCCAGTCCGACCGACAGCGCCGCTGCGAGTGCAATGTTCGCTGATAATGTGAATTCGGTGTAGATCAGCATTGGCAGAACGGCGACATCGGTGGCGAGCGTGAAGGCGGTTCCGAACGCGCCCATCGCGGTCGCAAAAGCGATTGCGCCGGAGGCGATAAACGCGGGCGCCAGCGCCGGCAGGATAATGTCGCGCACGACGCGCCATGGACCTGCGCCAAGCGTCCGCGCCGCCTCTTCCAAGCTGGGATCGAGCTTTTCTACAGCCGCCATGATCGTGAGGATGACGCGCGGAATAGAAAAATAAAGGTATCCGAGAAACAGACCCTGTAACGAATAGGCGAATACTTGTTTTGTGCCGAATAAGCGCAGCGTCAGATCACCCAACAGTCCCTGCCGTCCGGCGAGCAAAATGATCATAAATCCGACGACGACGCCGGGGAAAGCGAGCGGGAAAGTCAGCATCGCCACCAGCAGGGCGTGGCCGGGAAACCGGTGCCGCTGCAGGAACAATCCGCTGATGGTGGCAATCACCAAAGTGGCGATCGTGGTCGCCGCCGCAAGCGATATGGTGTTGAACAAAGTGGCGCGATAGCGTGGGTCGAGCAGAATGGCTGCGTAAGCGCGCAAACCGTCTTGCCCGCTCGCACCGGTAAATATTAGGCGCGCCATCGGCAGTAGAAAAAACGCCGTGACCAGAACGGCCAGCGGCACAAAGCAAACACCAACGAATGTCCTCTTGCTCATGCGCGATTGCGCTCCGCAGGCCCGGCCGGCGGACGCGATGATGCATCATCTCACTTCGGCGAGGTAGCGCTCGGTGAACCCGTTTTGCACCGACTCCATTTTTGCCCAATCGACGCTTTTGGCGCGGGCGTAATCGCTTGCTGGCAGGAATTTGCTTTTGATCGATTCCGACAGCTCGATCGGCCGAGCCGGGCGCAGATAGGCGTTGGCCCACATCGCCTGACCTTTATCGGACAAGAAATAGTCTAGGACTTTCTCAGCCTTGGCTTGATCAGGCGCGTTTTTGACGAGGCTGGTAACATAAGGAAACACCACCGTGCCCTCGCACGGAATAACGAATTCGAAATTGCCTGACTCGCTGTATTTCGCGCGATAGGCATTAAAATCGTAGTCGAACAGGATCGGGATTTCACCGGATACCACGCGAGCGTACGAGGTTTGCTTCGGCACGATCGGCTGGTTGGCATGTAATTGTTTGAAGAACTCGACCGCCGGCGTCATGTTGTTGTCCGTGCCGCCAAGTCCGATATTGACAGCAACCGCGCCGACGAAACCTACTGCGGCCGAGGACGGATCGAGATACCCGACCATGCCCTTATATTGTGGTTTCAACAAATCCCTCCAGCATGCCGGCACTGGATTGCCGCCCAGTGCGTCCTTGTTGACGAAAAGGCCGAGGGTGCCGGAGTGAATGGTCGTCCAATAACCGTCAGGATCTTTCAGTGCGGCGGGCACCTGGTCCGAGCCCGCCGGCTTGTATGCGTCTATGACACCGGCGGCTTTCGCTTTCATGCCGAAATTGACGCCGTAATAAACAATATCGGCAACCGGGTTGTTCTTTTCCGCGATGATCTGAGACAGCGATTGGCCGGAATTCTTATTGTCGAACGGAATGTCGTAGCCGAGATCGGCCTTTACCGCTTTGAGCATCGAGGCAAAATCGGCCCATTGCGGCGGGCAATTATAGCAAATCACGTC
>JBPYFG010000214.1:0-11231 GCA_051986365.1 Xanthobacteraceae bacterium | reverse complement strand
CCGCGAGCAGCAGGGCTACGAAAATCACATAGTCGGAGAGTTCGGTGGGCATGACCGATCTAGCGATGTGCTGCGATGACCAAAAGAGACGTGACGAAAATTCCGCAAAATGCGATCACGGCCAACTTGAGTGTTAGGCCTCGGGTCATGGCGTCTAACGCCCAAAACACCCACCCGACAGCAAACACCAGTCCGCCAACCATGAGCGCGCTTTTGAATGCTTCTTTTATCCCCTCAGACTTAATCGAGGCGAGGAACCCTATCACCATCATGGGGACGACCACCCACAGCACAACGGTGGTAATTCCCTTCAACGCTTCCCAATCGAGTGCTTCCATTGGGGCCCCTCGTTACCCTCGTTAAAGTGACAGTTGTACGCATTACGGACATCCGATTTCGATACATCGGTCTTGTTCTGTCATGCCAAAAACATGCTCTTACGTGCCAAGGTGGCGCAACCAATCAACAACTTGGCCGACTGGCGCAAGACTTCGTCAAGCGATCATGAAGGAATGGCAGAGCGCGTATCTTGTGTGGCGATCCAGAATGGCAATGAAGAAAGAAGAGGCGAGACGAGCGGTCCTTAGCGCATACGACGGCTGGGCGAAAAAACACCCCAGCCAAGCCAGGATGATGGGCGGCTTTCTCTTCTTCCGATACTTACAGGCAGAAAGGTTGGACCTTCTCGATTTCCGTGCCGTTGGCAGCAAGTGGCCAATCGTTCACGGCTGGCTTCGAGATCAGTTGGAAGATTAGCTTCAGTCGAGAACGGCAAAGCGCCTGTGCGCTTCATCACGCCGAAGTTGAGGGGCTAGGGCCAAACTCGCGATCGAGAGTTGAGTCGCCATCTAGTGTGGCGCCGGTTCCTTGGGGTTTCGGGGGATCCGGCGCCACTGGCGCGGCCGTATCTGGTGCCGACACGCGATTGGGGCGTCGTTGTCGATACGGCGTTCCTGAAACCAAATTAGCTGATTCGCGCACCGTGTTGGGCTTCCTAGTGGATATAAAAACACATGGGCGCAGGAGCGTGACGCTGGCTCGGCGCTTTAGGCTTGGCTCTGCGCCTGAGTTCTCTCTGCGGTCATGCCTTGCTGGTCCGCGATGATCGCAGCCAGCCGCTCTACTTATTCAGCCGTTTGATCTGCTCCCTGGCCTGGTCCAGCTTGGCGTTGAGTTCGTCGATCTTCTGCAGACGAGAGCAGAGCAAGGCTTCCAGCCGCTGCACATGGCCAGCTTTATTTTCTATCTCGCGCTTCAGGCAAAGAATGGTGGTGCGCAATGCATCGTTCTCGCGCTGAAGCGTTAGCACGTCGATGTTCGGGCGTTTGGGCCAGGGCATGCCGTCAGGCCTAGCACACAGCCCTTAACTTTTTGATGAGGTACCCCTTGGGCCTATAGGGCGAGGATGGGGACAGACAGGCACGGTGCTGGCGGCTTGGCTCTGCCTCTCCGCTCTCCCGGCGGTCTAGCCACTGCGACACTCTGCGAAGCAGTCACTTGGCGTCGTAGGCGCGTTAATCGCACGATCCGATGCAGAGACGACCGGACGCTTGGCATAGTGTAACGAGAGTGCAGATTGGCGGCGGCTTCGAACCCTGACACCAACATTTAGGCTCGTCAGCGAGCTTTTGTCTCGACGCCGATTTCGTTGGCTGGGCGGATTTGACTGGCGTGAAATTGCTTGCCGTTGCAACTGACGCACAAAAGCAAAGAATGCCGCACGCAATGACAAGGCGCTGCATCCGCCATCTCCAGTGGGACGCCCATACTAGCACACGATGTGTTGGGCACCCCCCTTTGCTAGGCGCCCTGTTTGTTCTTGATCTGCGCCCGCTCGAGGGCCTCGCCGAGGATATCACCCATACGTCGGACCGTCGGTGTGATCCGCTCGATGATGAGTTGCTGTTTCTCGGTGAGCTTCTCTAAGAGCCGCTCCTTGTTGAACTTCAGATTCCGGTTCTCGGCTTCCAGATCTCTATTCGCGACGCCGAGGTCGGAGATCTGGTCGTGGAGCTCTTCCATGTGTTTGGTTCTGGCGTGGTCGTTGAGCTCAAGTTGATCGACGGTCTGGTCCTTAGTTCTGAGTTCGGCCTTTAGCTGCGCGATGGTTTGGTCCTTGCTGACGAGTTCGAGGCGCAGCGCATCATTCTCCTCCAGCAGCTGCTGGAATTCGGCGCTGGTGGGTTTGCGCTTCCGAGCGATGCGAGAATCACCTTTCGGCATGGCCGATCCTAACGCCAGTGAGAGTTCACTGTGGGGCACACACATGGCCGTACTGGGCCGGAAGCGAGGCGCTTGGGGGGTTGGCTCGGCTATGCCGCTCTCTCGAGCTCTGCGAGCAGAGCGAACAGTCACTTAAGCGAGAGAGAGAGTTCGAATGCTTTAGGAGCGCGAATCGGCTAAGTTGGTTTCAGGTCGCCGTATCGACAACGACGCCCCAATCGCGTGTCGGCACCAGATACGGCCGCGCCAGTGGCGCCGGATCCCCCCACATCCCCCGAAATCCAAGGGCCGGCGCCACACTAGATGGCATCCCCGCGCGCTGACAAACCCGGACTAACAGCCGAGGCGGGTTATTGCCAAAACCAGAATGTGATGAAGACCGTTACTGCGAGAGCGCAAAGCGCAAGTGCACTTGGGCTCGAGAGAGCCGCTCGGAGTTCTGACGTTGGATGCAACACTCCGCAAAAATGGCAATGGGTGGCGTCTGACCACGCAGTCGCTGAACATTTTCTACAAGTGCGCTTTGACTTGCGCATGGCACGCCGGCAAAAACCAACAAGAGCTTCATAAGATTAGAGATCTCGTCGGTAAAGAAATCGGTAAGAACTCCCGCGCAAAATTGGTCCAACTTTGCTAGTGGATTTGCTAGCGAACTACCTAATACGCGGCCGGATTAGACCGTATGCCGCGACTTATTCTTGCCTGAAAATGCCGGATTTTCCGCACCAAACAGTACGAGCGCCAACTAGAGCAAACACCGCTCATCGAATTGTAGGACCAGGCTGTGCCCCCATCGCGTTCTGTAATATCAAGTAGTTATGGAGCCGCAAACCGGGTTTTGCCGGGCAAATGCGCTGGCGTTACGCGACCGCGCGAATGCCGGGGCGGATGGTGGCGCCTTAGCGGGCCGTTCGGGAAATTATCGACTGCCGTCTTGGCGCTGAACGCGATCCGCTGCGGCAGTCGCGCCGCCGGGAGCGCTCGTTCGGTTAAGCGACATGCGCTGCAGGCCGCCGATCGGCGGTTTTTTTGAACTCAGCGTGCGCGTATTGACGCCGATCCACGCGATCTCCGACGACAGCCGGCCATACTCGATCTTGGGACAGCGGTTCATGACGACCTTCATGCCATTCGCTTCGGCAAGTGCCGCCGCCTCATCGTTGCGAATGGTGAGCTGCATCCAGATCACTTGCGGCCGAGGCGTGAGCGACAGCACCTCTTGAACGATCGGCAGCGCATATTGCGAAGCGCGGAATATGTCGACCATATCGATTGGCTCGGGAATGTCGCTCAGTCGCGCGTAAATTTTTTGTCCGAGCATGGTCTCGCCAGCGTGCCCGGGATTGACCGGGATCATGCGGTAGCCGTGTTCCATCAGATATTTGAATGCGAAATAGCTCGGCCGATTTTCCTTCTCAGAGGCGCCGACCATGGCGATCGTTTTCACGGTGTTGAGGATGCCGCGAATATAGCTGTCGGGATAAGCGTCGTGATTTATCATCTGTATCAGTGCTCAAAGTCGAAGGGGGAGGCTGTTCAGCGATCTTGCCATTCTGCGTCGCGTTTCTCGATAAATGCGCTGATGCCCTCCTCGGCGTCGCGCGCCAGCATATTCTCGACCATCACCTGCGTGGCATAGTCGTAGGCGTCGGTCAGCGACATTTCGGCCTGCCGGTAGAACGCCTCCTTGCCAATCTTGACTGTGTGCGTCGATTTAGCGGCGATCTTTTCGGCGATCTTGATCGCCACCGCGCGCTCCTGCCCCGCGGGCACAACCTGATTGACAAGACCAATGCGGGCGGCCTCGTCTGCCGATATAAAATCGCCCGTCAGCAACATCTGCATGGCATGTTTCCGTGAGACGTTGCGTGAAACGGCCACCATCGGCGTCGAGCAGAACAGACCGATATTCACGCCCGGCGTTGCGAATTTCGCAGCCTGCGAAGCGATCGCCAGATCGCAACTGGCGACAAGCTGGCAGCCGGCAGCGGTAGCCGTCGCGTGCACTGAAGCGACCACCGGCTGCGGCAGTCTCACGACTTGCTGCATCACGCGACTGCACAGGCTCATAATGTGCTTGAAATAAGCACGGCCGCGGTCCTCCTCGGAGCGATGGGCATTGAGTTCCTTCAGATCGTGTCCAGCGGAGAAAGCCGGGCCCTCTGCGGCAAGCACCACCGCGCGCACGGCGCGGTCGTGAGAGATTGCTGAAAGTGCCTCACCGAGCGACTCCAGCAGCGCTTCGGACAGGCTGTTGCGGGCTTGCGGTCGGTTCAGCGTCAGAACAGCGATTCCGCCTCGATCCTCGCGAAGCAGAATGAGCGAGGAGGGAGTGGACGCGGCGGTTGCGGTTTGGGCGCTCATGGGCTGACAGAAATTACCCTAGCGGATTTTGCGATCGGTTAGCGTCATTGTATCGAAACACAGGGAGGCATGCATGTGCCATGGCGGATATGAAAGGGCCTGACGCGAAGCTCACCGGAGCGATTGAGATGGCTGCGCCGGCGTTGACGCGCAAGGAGCTTCTCGACCGGCTTCGCATCGAATTCCCGGATGCCGGCCATGCCATAGGGGATTATGAGATCGAGCAGCTGTGGCGGGGCGGCTGCCGCCTGCGTCAGCGCTACGACGAGCGCGCCTTGCGGCCAGGCGGCACGCTTTCCGGCGCCACAATGATGGCCCTTGGCGATTTCACGATGTACCTCGCGGTCTTGTCCGCCATCGGCTGGGTACCGCTCGCGGTTACCACGAACCTGACGATCAATTTTCTGAGAAAGCCGCCCCCAGGCGACCTGATTGCTGAGGCGCGTCTGCTCAAGCTCGGCAAACAGCTTGCCGTGGGCGAAGTGGCCATCAATGCGGATGGCGCGGAAGATATGGTCGCCCACATGACCTCAACCTATTCGATCCCACCGGTAAAATAATACCGTACGCCGAAGATATTGGTACGCAATGATATTTGGTCTCGTGTTGACTATGGAGAGGGGCTCGGCTTAAAAGCCGTCCAGCGCAATCGCAGCAAGAGCGCGACGAAGGATGGAAAGAGCCATGACAACCTATTCGGCAAAGCCCGCCGAGGTCGACAAGAAGTGGGTGATGATCGACGCCGACGGTCTGGTGGTCGGCAGGCTCGCCTCGCTGGTGGCGCTACGGCTACGCGGCAAGCACAAGCCAACGTTCACGCCTCACGTCGACTGCGGCGACAACGTGATCGTGATCAACGCATCGAAAGTTGTGCTTACCGGGCGCAAGGAGCAGCTGAAAATCTATCGCAAGCACACCGGATATATCGGTGGGATCAAGGAGCGCTCGGCCAAAGCCATTCTGGCTGGCCGGTTTCCCGAGCGGATCGTGGAGAAGGCGGTCGAGCGCATGCTCCCACGTGGCCCGCTCGGCCGCCGTCAGCTCGGCAATTTGCGGGTCTATCCGAACGCCGAGCACCCGCACGATGCTCAGCAGCCGGAAAAGCTCGATATCGGCGCGATGAACCGCAAGAATAAGAGGACTGCGTAAATGGCCGAGACGATTCAGACACTCGAAGAACTGTCGTCGCTCAAACCCGCGGCAGCGCCACAGCCGCCGAAATATGTTCAGAAGCTCGACAAGCAGGGCCGCGCCTATGCCACTGGCAAGCGCAAGGATGCGGTGGCGCGGGTCTGGATCAAAATGGGTGCCGGCAAGGTCGTCATCAACGATCGCCCGGTAGAAACCTACTTTGCCCGGCCGGTTCTGCGCATGCTCATTCAGCAGCCGCTCGTTGCCTCAAATCGCCAGGGACAATACGACGTTGTGTGCACCGTTTCGGGCGGCGGCCTGTCGGGTCAGGCCGGCGCCGTGCGCCACGGCCTCTCCAAGGCACTGATGCGGTATGAGCCGGAATTGCGCGCCGTGCTCAAGCGCGGCGGCTTTCTCACCCGCGATCCACGCGTGGTCGAGCGCAAGAAATACGGCCGGGCCAAAGCACGCCGCAGCTTCCAGTTCTCGAAGCGGTAAATACGAAGCGAGCTTTACCGAAGTTACGCTCTCTCGCTCGAAACAACTGCGGCTGGAAGCGCGATCTAGAAAAACGCCATCGACCGGATTTCGATGCTCTCGCGCGGCCGTGCATGCGACGGGGTAGTCGGATCCTCGAAAGCGGTATGCGCGGTCCACCGCGCGCGGCCGTCTTTCATCGAATCAAACACTTTGAAGACGTAGGCCTCCTCGCGCCGCATGCGCGGGAACCAGTACCATTTGTGTGCCGGATTGTACTTGATCGCATAGGTCTGGCCGATGCGTCCGGGCGCGCGCCGCTCTGAGACGATCATATCCTGCGGCGACAGCGTCTGCGCATCCGCCATAGCAAGCGGATAAGTCTCAACCGGATGGTTGATCGGCCGCCACGCCTGGATGATGGCGAAGCGACGCTGCAACAATTGTTCGGCTTCGTCAGGAAGAATATCGCGGACCCGCTGAGGTGCCGACCATTCGGTGTAGTCGTTGTGGACGCGGCGGACGACCTCGCGGATCTGCTTCGATTCGCGTAATTCATCGTCGGCGGTGCGCAACGTGTGATCGAACACGACGACGCGCTTGGCGCCGCTCTCGGCTTTGATCAGCGCCTCCATCTCTGGGTAGTAGACGCGTCGGATTTCACCCTCGTCGTAGAATTCCTTCACCTTGGTATCGTGGCGAACGAAGCGAAAACCATGGCGCTCGAGCACGAAATCCGTCGCATGGGGCCGGCCATTGTGGATGATGACCGGACGCGGATCGGGCTTGCCGCCGGAACGCGTGTCGCTGCCGCCAGGAGTGGCTACGATGGTGAAGACCTTGCTGCCGTCATCCACGATGTAATTGAGCGTCGCCTCGATCTGATCAGGCGCCAGCTCGAGCTCGGCGCTCTCGACTGCGGCTTGCGGCATGGTGAACTCCTTCTCCGTGGCCGTTTAATTTAAGTACCGGGACGCGCCAAGTGAAGCGCGGCAGCGCATCCCCGACTGGAGAAAAATTCATGCGTCTTTTGCCTGAAGACCTCATGGCAGCTTTTTGGATGAAAAGAGAAAGGGCGCCAACGGCGCCCTTAAATTTGCATCGCTAAAGCGAAATGATTTTAAACTGAATCAGCATTTCGCTTTAGCTTCTTGTTTGAGCATGATCTTTTCGGAAAACCGGTATCCACTTTTCCGGATCATGCTCAAGCAATGCGGGGAGGACTTACCCACCACGCTTACGCGGAGTAGTACATCTCGAACTCGACTGGGTGCGGGGTGTGCTCGAAGCGAACGATCTCGGCCATCTTCAGCTCGATATAGCTGTCGATGAAATCGTCATCGAATACACCGCCGGCCTTGAGGAAGTCCCGGTCCTTATCGAGATTGCCGATCGCCTCGCGCAGACTGCCGCACACCGTCGGAATCTTCTTCAGCTCCTTCGGCGGCAGATCGTAGAGATCCTTGTCGGTCGGTTCTCCCGGATTGAGCTTGTTCTTGATGCCGTCTAGGCCCGCCATCAGCATCGCCGCAAAGCCGAGGTACGGATTGCAGAGGGGATCGGGATAACGCACCTCAACGCGCTTGCCCTTCGGCGAGGCGGCGAGCGGAATGCGGCAGCCAGCTGAACGGTTGCGCACCGAATAGGCCAGCAACACTGGGGCCTCGAACCCTGGGACCAACCGCTTGTAGGAGTTCGTCGTCGGATTGGTGAAGGCGTTGATCGTGCGCGCATGCTTCAAAATGCCAGCGATGTATTGCAACGCCGTTTCAGAAAGGTCGGCGTATTTGTTGCCGGCGAACAGCGGCTTGTCGCCTTTCCAGATCGATTGGTGGCAGTGCATGCCGGAACCGTTGTCGCCATAGATCGGTTTCGGCATGAAGGTCGCGGTCTTGCCGTAGACCTGTGCCACTTGCTGGATGCAGTATTTGTAGATCTGCATCTGGTCGGCCATCCGCACCATCGGCGCGAACTTCATGCCGAGCTCGTGCTGCGCCGAACCGACCTCGTGATGGTGCTTCTCCACTTTCACGCCCATGCGCGCCATGGCCGCGAGCATTTCCGAGCGCATATCCTGCGCCGTGTCGAGCGGCGGCACCGGGAAGTAACCTTTCTTGAAGCCGATGTGGTGGCCGAGATTGCCGCCCTCGTAGTCGGTGTCGGAATTGGTCGGGAACTCGACGGAGTCGAGGCGGAAACCGGTGTTGTAAGGCGTAGCGGCGTACTTCACGTCATCGAAGATGAAGAATTCGGCTTCCGGGCCAAAGAAGACGGTGTCACCGATACCCATTGATTTGACGAGGCCGGCCGCTTTTCTGCAGATCGAGCGCGGATCACGGTTGTAGGGCTCGCCGGTCAGCGGCTCGAGCGTGTCGCAAACCAGGACAAGCGTGGTCTCGGCAAAGAATGGATCGATGCAGGCGCTTTCCGGATCCGGCATCAACTGCATGTCCGACTCGTGAATCGCTTTCCAGCCGGCAATCGAAGAGCCGTCGAACATAATGCCTTCGGCAAATGTGTCTTCGTCGACTGTGCTGACGTCGGTGGTAACGTGCTGCCACTTGCCGCGCGGATCGGTGAAGCGAAAATCGACGTATTTGACGTCGTTATCCTTGATCATCTTCATGACATTCTTTGGCGTCGTCATGTTATGCGTACCCTTTCGTGGTGCTATTTGATGCCTCGCCGTACTGGTTCATTCCACTTGATCGCCAGCAGGCGCAAGCGGTCCGACCAGCAATTCAGATGGCGTCGAGCCCGGATTCCCCCGTCCTGATCCGGATCGCTTCTTCGATGTTCGAGACGAAGATTTTGCCGTCGCCGATCCGCCCGGTTTGAGCGGCGCGCCGGATCGCCTCGATGGCTTTTTCGACCATGTCGTCGCCGAGCACAATCTCGATTTTCACTTTCGGCAAAAAATCGACGACGTACTCGGCCCCACGGTACAGTTCCGTGTGGCCCTTCTGACGACCGAATCCCTTGGCTTCGGTTACTGTTATTCCTTGCAGACCGACTTCCTGGAGCGCCTCCTTCACTTCATCGAGCTTGAACGGTTTGATGATCGCCTCGATTTTTTTCATCGCGTCCCATCTCCCGGCTCCCTGACGTGCAAAATCCGTCTTGGAACCGACCCTTGGTTAGCAGGTCCCGTGCCAATGCCGCTCGTGCCGGAAATCCCTATTGCGATCAGCGGTTTGCACGGCAAAAAGGACGATCGCCGCGAGACTGAGGAAGCAGGCGTAGCTGATAAACTAGGCAGCCTGCCCATAAATTTGTCAACGCTCATCGCGAGTTGGGCCGCCTTCGCGCAATCAGCCATTCGGATATTGTGCGCGGATGATTGAGATCCTCAGCAATGCCGAGATGGGAGAGGCCGACCGATTGACCATCGCTGGCGGCGCAGCCGGCCTCACGCTGATGGAAAACGCCGGCGGCGCGGTCGCGCAGGCGGTATCGGGACGTCAAAGCGCTGGGAGTCGCGTGATTGTGCTCGCCGGTCCCGGCAATAATGGCGGCGATGGTTTTGTTACCGCCCGGTTGCTCGCGGAGCAAGGCTATGCGGTAACGGTCTTGCTCGCCGGGGCGCTGGACAATTTGAAAGGCGACGCTGCGGCCGCTGCGAAAGCGTGGGATCGCGGTGTCGCGGTGGCAAAGCCTGACGCACTCGCGGGCGCTGACATTATCATCGACGCGCTGTTTGGCGCCGGCCTGGACCGCCCAGTCAGCGGCTTGGCGCAGGCGATGATCGAGGCTGTGAACGCGCAAGCCGCACCGGTCGTCGCCGTTGATCTGCCAAGCGGGATCAATGGGAGCACTGGCGCGGTGATGGGCACCGCAATCAAGGCCGAACAGACGGTCACCTTTTTCCGCAAGAAGCCCGGCCACCTGCTAATGCCGGGCCGCGTTTATTGCGGCAAAGTTTCGGTCGCGCCGATCGGCATTCCGGCCACGGTGCTCGAGCGCATCCACGCTCTGACGTTTGAAAACATTCCCGAACTCTGGCGCGCCAAATTTCCTGTGCCGCGTAGGCAGGGCCACAAATACGATCGCGGCCATGCCGTCGTCGTGTCGGGTCCGTCATGGTCGACCGGCGCCGCGAGGCTTGCGGCGCGGGGCGCGTTGCGCGCCGGGGCAGGGCTGGTCACGATTGCGAGTCCGCGTGAGGCGCTCGCCGTCAATGCCGCGGCCAATCTTGCCATCATGGTCCGGCCGGTCGACGGGCCCGCCGAATTGACGCGCTTTCTTGCCGATCCGCGTTTTAATGCTCTTGCTGTCGGCCCCGGGCTTGGCGTGAGCGATACGAGCTGCGAACTGGTTTTGGCAGCGCTGAGCGGTGAGCGCGCCGTGGTTCTCGACGCCGATGCCATCACAAGCTTTGCCAAGTCACCGCAGCGGCTCGCCACAGCCGTGAAGGCGAGAGGCGAAAGGGCCACGATCCTGACGCCACATGAGGGCGAGTTTTCACGTTATTTCCATGCCTTGAACGCAGATACTAAAGTAGGTTCGAAGCTGGAACGGGCGCGCCGCGCGGCAGAGCTGATTGGCGCGGTGGTCCTGCTCAAAGGGCCCGATACGGTCGTGGCCGGGCCGGACGGCCGCGCCTCCATTGCAGCGAACGCGCCGGCCTTTTTGGCGACCGCAGGGGCGGGTGACGTATTGACCGGAATAACGGCCGGTCTATTGGCCCAGGGCATGCCCGCATTTGAGGCGGCCTCGGCGGCGGTGTGGCTGCATGGCGAGGCCGCTACTGCGTTTGGCATTGGGCTAATTGCGGAGGACCTGCCTGAGCAACTGCCGGGCGTCTATCGCGCGTCCTTAGGCTGAGATCGGATGCCCGGCATTCCGGCTATTTAGTGGTGGCCTGCACAGCTTAAATGATATAAGCGCGCCGGCGGCCGCCCTGCATGTTGCGGGCGTGGCGGAATTGGTAGACGCGCGGGACTTAGAATCCCGTGACGAAAGTCGTGGGGGTTCGAGCCCCTCCGCCCGCACCAGCCGGGCGGTTTCTCCAGAAACTGGGCCCAGAACTTGGGCAG
>JBPYFG010000213.1:0-2973 GCA_051986365.1 Xanthobacteraceae bacterium | reverse complement strand
ATGCGGGGGAGGAGATGCATCACCGCGAAATTGGTGAACGGTGCATTGCCGGCGATGCGGTGCGCAAGCTCCAGCCCCTTGGCGAAACCCTCGCCGTCGTCGACCAGATATTGCGACAGCCCGATGGTCTGGCCTTCTTCGGCTGACAGCGTGCGCGCAGTCAGCATCATGTCCATCATCCGCGCGGTGCCGATCAAGGGCGGCAGCCGTACCGAGCCGCCGCCGCCGATATAGATGCCGCGGCTGCCTTCGGGCAGTGCGTAAAACGCGTTGCGCTCGGCGACGCGGACATGCGCCGCCGCGGCAAGCTCAAGGCCGCCGCCGACCACCGCGCCATGCAACACCGCGACCACCGGCACGCTGCCGAACTCGATGCGGTCGAAGGCGCGATGCCAGGACCGCGAATGGGCAATACCGGCGACGGTCGCCCGATCGACCAACTCGGTCAAATCGAGACCGGCGCTGAAATGCTCGCCCGCGCCGCATAAAACCACGGCGCCGATGTCCTCCGGCAAAGTCGAGAAGAAGGTCTCGATGCCGGCCACCATCGGATCGTCGAGCGCGTTGCGCTTTTGCGCACGATTAAGCCGCAACACCGCGACCGCGCCGTGGCGCTCGGCTTTCAAAGTCGGCGGCAACGCAGCAAATTCGCTTGTCTCGCTATTCATGGCTTCCTGTTTTGACGCGCATTTGACCCTGTCTGCCGCGGCCCGTAAATAGCCTGTCAGGACGGTTCCAAACAACACGCGGGCGAAAACGGAGCGAGCGATGCGGGAGGTTTTCATCTGCGATGCGGCGCGCACTCCCATCGGCCGCTATGGCGGCGCGCTTGCCAAGGTGCGCACCGACGATCTCGCCGCGGTGCCGATCAAGGCGCTCCTCGCCCGCAACAGCAAAGCCGATTGGTCGCGGCTCGACGACGTCTATTTCGGCTGCGCCAATCAGGCCGGCGAGGACAACCGCAATGTCGCGCGCATGGCATTATTGCTGGCTGGGCTGCCGGATTGCGTGCCTGGCGTCACCGTCAACCGGCTGTGTGCGTCGGGATTGAACGCCGTCGGCGATGCGGCGCGCGCCATCCGCTGCGGCGAAATGGATTTCGCCATCGCCGGCGGCGTCGAATCGATGACGCGGGCGCCGTTCGTGATGGGCAAAGCCAGCGAGGCGTTCGCACGCGCGGCGGAAATCTACGACACCACGCTGGGCTGGCGCTTCGTCAATCCGGTGCTTAAAGCCCAATACGGCATCGATTCGATGGCGGAGACCGGCGAAAACGTGGCGGAGGAATTTCAGGTCACGCGCGCCGATCAGGACGCCTTTGCATTGCGCTCGCAAGCGCGCGCCGGCAAGGCGGCGGCTGCCGGTTACTTTGCCGAAGAGATCGTGCCGGTGGAGGCGCCGGGCGGCAAAGCCGGCCCGATCGTCGTCAACAAGGACGAGCATCCGCGGCCGGAGACCACGCTCGAGGGCTTGCAGAAGCTCAAACCGATCGTGCGCAATCCTGGCACCATCACCGCCGGTAATGCGTCGGGCATTAATGACGGCGCGGCGGCGATCATTCTCGCCAGCGAAGCGGCCGCCAAGGCGCATGGGCTCAATCCTCGCGCGCGCGTGCTCGGCATGGCTTCGGCGGCGGTGCCGCCCCGCATCATGGGCATCGGTCCAGTGCCTTCGACGAAGAAGCTCTTGGCGCGGCTCGGCTTGAAGATCGGCGATTTCGATCTGATCGAGATCAACGAGGCCTTTGCCTCGCAGGGCATCGCCTGTTTGCGCCAGCTCGGCGTGCCGGAGGACGCCGAGCACGTCAATCCGCATGGCGGCGCGATTGCGCTCGGTCATCCGCTCGGCATGTCGGGGGCGCGGCTGACGCTGACCGCGGTGCACGGTTTGGAGAAGCGCGGCGGCAGGCGCGCGCTCGCCACCATGTGCGTCGGTATCGGCCAGGGCGTGTCGCTGGCGCTGGAGAGGGTTTGAATGGGCCGTCATTCCGGACGGCGCGGAGCGCCGATCCGGAATCCATACTCACGGTGCTTCAGGAATTTCGATCGATACAGAATCACAACGGACTGTTGTTATGGATTCCGCGCTCGCGCTTACGGCGCGCCCCGGAATGACGAGTGAGGAGAAATACGTGCCGATGTCGCCGGGTTACATCCCGTTTCATCCCAATCCGTCGAAGCCGAAATTCAAGCCGCCGCCCGGCGCGGTCGACGCGCATTGCCACGTGTTCGGCCCGGAGCACAAATTTCCTTATGCGCCCGAGCGCAAATATACGCCGTGCGACGCGCCCAAGGAAAAATTGTTTGCGCTGCGCGATTTTCTCGGGCTCGACAAGAACGTGATCGTGCAGGCGTCCTGCCATTCCAAAGACAATCGCGCCATGGTCGATGCGCTGGACGCTTCGAATGGCCGAGCCAAGGGCGTCGCTTTTGTCGGCGAAGAAGTCAGCGACGACGAGCTCAAATGGATGGATAAAGCCGGTGTGCGCGGCGTGCGGTTCAATTTCCTCAAGCGGCTCGTCGATTTCACCCCGCGCGAGGTGTTGCAACGGATCGCCACGCGCGTCGAAAAGCTCGGCTGGCATGTTGTCGTCTATTTCGAAATGCCGGATTTGCCCGAGCTTGAGGATTTTTTCACCGCGCTGCCGACCACCGTGGTGGTCGATCACATGGGCACCCCCGACGTGAAGAAAGGCGTCGACCATCCCGAGAACCAGCGCTTTCATCGCTTGATGGACAAGCACCGGAATTTCTGGGTCAAAGTCACCTGTCCGGAACGCATGAGCCTTGCCGGGCCGCCCTATGACGATGTCGTGCCGTTCGGCCGCGCTTTGGTCGAGCATTTTCCCGACCGCGTCATCTGGGGCACCGATTGGCCGCATCCCAATATGAAGAAAGAAGCGCCCGATGACGGCGTGCTGGTCGACTACATTCCCAAAGTCGCGACTACGGCGGCGGCGCAGCAGGCTCTGCT
>JBPYFG010000212.1:0-9083 GCA_051986365.1 Xanthobacteraceae bacterium | reverse complement strand
CAAGCTGGAACTGACTGAATCGACGGTCATGGAAAATCCGGAGCACGCGGCGGCGATGCTCCAGCGCATCCGCGAACTGGGCGCCGGCCTGGCGCTCGACGATTTCGGCACCGGCTATTCATCGCTCGCTTATCTGCAGCGCTTTCCGTTCGATACGATTAAGATCGATCAATCTTTCGTACGTATGTCGGCCAAGGGTACGCGGCCGGTGATCCTGCGTTCGATGATTGCGCTGGCGCACGATCTCGGTATGGACGTAGTCGCCGAAGGCGCCGAAACAGATTCCGATGCGGTCGAGCTGTTTCAGCTCGGCTGCGAATATGCGCAAGGGTTTGCATTCGGCGAGCCGATGAGCGTCGAACGGGCGCGCGCGCTGCTCGAGCCGGACTCGGCAGGAACCAGGAATCAACAATCAGGGATCAGAGCGAAGGTGTTCTGATCAGTAATCAGGAATTATTCTGATTGCCTTGGTGCCTGATTACCGGTTTCTGTTAGGCGTGCCCGGCTTCGCTTGACAGCATGCCGAGATCGATACCGATCTTCCTTAATGCTTTTTCGTATTTGGCGCCCGGATCCGCTCCAAAGATGAGCTCGGAGTCGGCCGCGCAGTGCAGCCAGCCATTGCCTTGGATCTCGGTCTCCAGCTGGCCTGGCGCCCAGCCGGCATAACCAAGGGCCAAAATGGCGCTCGCCGGCCCCTCGCCGCGCGCGATCGCCTTGAGAATGTCGATGGTCGCGGTGAGACAAATGCCGTCGTCGATCGGCAGCGTCGATTTCTCGATAAAGAAATCGGCCGAATGCAAGACAAAGCCGCGCTCGGTTTCGACCGGTCCGCCGCGCATGACTTTTACGCCGCCGGCGCGCGTCGGCAGCCGTATGATGTCGGTTGCGGGAATGACATTCAGCTTCACCAGAAGGTCGGAGAAATTGATATTCGGCGCCGGATGGTTGACGACAATGCCCATCGCCCCTTCCGACGAATGCGCGCAAACGTAGATAAGTGAACGGGCAAACCGCTCGTCCATCATCGCCGGCATGGCGATCAGCATTTGGCCGTCGAGATAGCCTCGGCGCCGGCTCTTCGTAGACGTGCCCCGCGGCGTTTTCATAATAGAAAGGTTAGCCGATCAATCCGCAATTGCAAACGAACATCGGGTCAAAAAGTTCATTGTCACAATGTGACGCAGGTGCGCTGGTTTAACTTCTCCGACTAATGTCAGCGACAAAGCACGCACGTCGCAAAAATTGATGCGGCCAAGCGGGGTAATCCGGCTCGCCGCGTGGTCACAATCATGTCAATGGCGCTTGTACCGGCCTGGGCTTAGACAACAGCCATGATTTCGGCAACCGAAAGCCCGCCCGCCGCTTCAGCCATGACCGCGCACATAGCGCGGCACATGGCGCGGCTCATGGCGCGGCTCATGGCGCGGCTCATGCCGCTGCCGGGGCGCTTGTTCGTGGCGGCTGTTCTGATGTGCCTGGTAACCGTGCCGACCGCGACCGCGCAGGACGCTTCGAACTGGGATGGGCAGACGCATAGCGCCGCGCGCCTGATCGCGGGCGCGATGAGCAAAAATCGCGACGCTGCCTTCCTGCGCGCCGGCATCGAGATCAAGCTCGATCCCGGATGGCAGACTTATTGGCGCGACCCTGGCGACTCCGGATCGCCGCCGACATTTGATTTCTCCGATTCCGAAAACGTCAAATCGGTGAACGTGCTGTGGCCTGCGCCCGAGCGATTTCCCGACGGCGCCGGCGGCAATTCCATCGGTTATCGCAACCACGTCATTCTGCCGCTCCATGTCGTTCCAGCGGAAATCGCAAAACAGACAGCGCTGCGGCTCAAGCTCGAATACGATGTCTGCTTCAACATTTGCATCCCGGTTGAGTCCAATCTCGCGCTTAACCTCAGTGGCGATGGCGCCGAAGACGCGGCGATCGAGCGCGCTGAGATTCGCGTGCCGCGCCCGGTCGCGCTCGGGCAGCAAGCTCACGTCGATGCGACGCCGCAGCGCTCCCAAGCCACAATCGCTCCGGGCACCGCGGCTGAAAGTGCTGACCAGCATGCGGAGCCCCTTGCCATTCTCGGCCTGCATCGTCAGCCGGGCGACGGGCATGATCGCGTCGTCGTCGATGTTGAGGCGCCCGTGGGCGCGCCGGTCGACTTGTTTGTCGAAGGCCCCACTCCCGATTGGTCGCTGCCGCTGCCGCAACAGAGCGCGGCCGATGGCGCGGTCCGCCACTTCGAATTCGACCTCGAGGGTCTGCCGCCGGACGCTAAAGCCGAAGGCGCGGCGCTGACTTTGACCGCGGTTTCCGGCGACGACGCCATCGAAGTGACAGCCCATCTCGACTAATTCGCCGCAGACGCTAGTTTATGGCCCGCCCGCGACGGCATACGAAATTCATTGCGAAAGCGAGAGGACAGGATCATGGCGATTAAGGTTGGCGACCGCGTACCCAGCGGCAGTTTCATGGTAATGACAGCCGATGGGCCAAAGCCGAAGACCGCGGACGAATTGTTCAAAGGCAAGAAGGTGGTGTTGTTCGCGGTGCCGGGCGCCTTCACGCCGACCTGCCATCGCAATCATCTGCCGGGATTTGTAAAGAATGCCGCCGCGATCAAAGCGAAAGGCGTCGACACGATCGCGGTGACCGGCGTGAACGACGTGTTTGTCATGGACGCCTGGAAAAAAGCCTCCGGCGGCGACGCCATCGAATTTCTTGCCGACGGCAGCGGCAACTGGGCCAAGGCGGTGGGACTGACCGCCGATTTGAGCGAGCGCGGTCTGGGCCTCCGGTCGCAGCGTTACGCCATGCTGGTCGACGACAGCGTGGTGAAGGCGCTCAACATCGAGGACGCGCCGGGCAAGGCGGAGATTTCCAGCGCCGATAATATTTTGAAGGCATTGTAAGCGTGTCATTCCGGGGCGCGGGCAAAGCCCGCGAACCCGGAAACCATAACCACGGCTTCTACAGTGATTATGGATTCCGGATAGCCGCTGTCGCGGCTTCCGGAATGACGCTACGGCGCCGGTTTCCCTGCCGCCCTGATCTCCGCGATCGCCTGCCGCGCCAACAGATCGGCGCGCTCGTTGAGCACATGACCGGCATGACCGCGCAGCCAATGCCAGCGGATTTGATGCTGGCGCATTGCCGCGTCGAGCCGCTGCCACAGATCGATGTTTTTGACCGACTTTTTGTCCGCCGTGCGCCAGCCGTTCTGTTTCCATCGCGCCAGATAAGTCTTCACCCCGTCGCGAAGATATTTGCTGTCGGTGTGCAGATCGACGCGACACGGCCGTTTGAGTGCCTCAAGCGCGGAAATCGCGGCCATCAACTCCATCCGATTGTTGGTGGTATTGGCCTCGCCGCCTTTGAGCTCCTTCTCGTGATCGCCAAAGGCGAGGATTGCGCCCCAGCCGCCGGGTCCTGGATTGCCCGAGCAGGCGCCGTCGGTGTGAATGACCACGTGCGGCAACGGCGGATGCTGCGGCGCTCGTTCGCTCACGGCTCAATCAACCCATAATCGTGCGCGCTCTTGACTTTCTGGTGGAAGCGAAGCTTGCGCGCGTATTCGCGAGGATCCTTCGGACGCACCAGTGCGCCAAGCGGCACGTCGAGCCAATCGACTAGCCGCGTCAACAGAAAACGCAGCGCCGCGCCACGCGCGAACAAAGGCAGCTTCTCCCATTCCTCGTGCGACAGCGGCCGCGTTCCAGCGTAATTGGCAAGGAGCGCGCGCCCTTTGGTGACGTTGAACGAGTGATCGGTCTCGAAACACCAGGCATTGAGGCAGATCGCCACGTCATAGACCAGGGTGTCGGTGCAGGCGAAATAGAAGTCGATCAGCCCGGACAATTTATCGCCGAGAAAAAACACATTGTCAGGAAACAGATCGGCGTGAATGACGCCGTCCGGCAGGCCGCGCGGCCATTCGCGCTCCAGCACGGCCAGTTCGGCGCCAACCAGCGTTTCCAGATTGCGGTCGACCTTGTGTGCGCGCTCGCGGCAACCTTCGTAAAGCTGCCGCCATCCGGCGACCGACAGGGCATTATCGCGGCGCATCGCAAAATCCGAGCCGGCGAGATGCAGCCGCGCCAGCGCCACGCCGAGCGCGCCGCAATGGGCTGCGCTGGGACGGCGAATCCACATGCCGTCGAGAAACGTAACGATCGCCGCCGGGCGGCCGGCGAGCTTGCCGAGCACTTTGCCGGCGCGGTTTTTCACCGGCTGCGGGCAGTTGATGCCGCGGCTGGCGAGGTGCTCCATCAAGTTTAAGAAAAACGGCAGATCGCGCTCGGCAACGCGCCGCTCGTACAGCGTCAGGATGAAATGGCCCTTTGCGGTATGGACGAGGAAGTTCGAATTTTCGACGCCTTCGGCGATGCCCTTGTAGGACAAAAGCGCACCGACGTCGTAGCCGGCAAGAAACCGGCTCAAATCTTCCGCCGCGACATCGGTGTAGACTGCCATGAAGCTCCTCGCCAAACGCACTTGCGGCTCACGCCGTACCGCCCCCAAGCCATCGCAAATAGCGCGCGTAAAGATCGGCCGTCTCCGCGCCGCCATCGCGATAGATGACGGACGCCAGCGAGCGGCCCTCGGCATGCGCGAGCCGGAACGCCATATAACGGTATGGTTCGGGATAGTGCGCCGTCTCGGCCGCCTCGAATAATGCATCGAATGCCGGCGATGGCTCGACTGGATCGAGCCGGTCGCGCTCATAGATCGCGGCGCGCTCGGCGATTAGCCAGCCGTCGCCGCGGCGCTCGACGCGGTCGAGAAAGCGCGAAAACGAGGTGAGGTCGGCCTCGACCGCGCCGAATTTCTGCCGCACGCGGATAATCACCGGCGTCTCGGCGATCGCGCGGTCCTTGTCCAGCTTGATCGTCGAAGCGAACAGGTGATGGCGCGACCAGCCGCGACTCGCGGCAAAACTGGCGCGGCAGCGCTCGACGAATTGCTCGAACGGACCGCGAAACCACGACACTGAAATATGCCCGTCGGGCGTGAAAGTGCCGCGCAGCTCCTTCCACTTGCCCTGATCGCGATAGAGACCCCAGGCCTGGATCAGTTCGGCGATCGCGGATTTATCGGTAAATTCCATTAGCTGCGCCTCGCCCGAAGCACCATAGGCTACAGCATGATCCCGAAAAGTGGATACCGGTTTCCCGCCTGCGCGAAGCCCAGCAAAGGAGTGGGCACTTTCATTGTGTGCTTCGGCGGGCGAAGCCAGGTCAGAAAAGATCATGCTCAAACAACAAGCTAAAGCGAAATGATGATTCAACCTAATGCCATTGCGCTCTAGCGCCGACGCCATGCAATTGCCGGCGCCTTAAGAATCGTCTATCGGCCGCGTCGCTTTGACCGAGGGTCGCGCCGCGAAGACGGCGTGCCAAATACCAAGACGCGGATGGTCTTTGCGCCAATCCTCCCCGGCAAAGCGGAAATCGAGATAGGACAGGGCGCAGCCGATCGCGATATGGCCAATGTCGAATGCGCTTGCCGCAAGCGCGTCGGCCTCACGGTCCAAACTGTCCAGGACGGCTGCGCTGCGCACCGCCGCGCTTGTTAGATGGACTTCCGAAGGCTGTTCGCGCAGCCGCTCATTGCGCGCGAGCACCAACAAATCCAGAAAGCCGTCGCCCAGCGCCTGGCGGCGCAGCGCCAGAATGCGCTGCCTGCGGTCAAGCGGAAACAATTGCGGCTTGCCGTCGAGCGCGTCAAGATATTCGCAAATCACCGGCGAGTCATAGAGCGCCGTGCCGTCGTCCAGCACGAGCGTCGGAATCTTCGACAACGGATTGTCCCGCATCAGATCCGCGTGCGGCGTGGTCATTGCGGCAACCGTGCGCACGCAATCGAGCCGATCGATCAAGCCGCGCTCATGGGCGACGATCATAACCTTGCGCACGAAAGGCGAGCGCGGCGACCAGTGCAGCTTCATGAATCATCCTCCGCCGCGAAAATTCCCCTACCCTTCCTCCTCCGCAAGCGGGAGAGGGTTAGGAAGGGGGCAGCCGGCGCGCCGGTTGCGCGCGAGCGATGGAAAAAGCGCCTAAGCACTGGCGCGCAGCAACCTTCGCGATGAACGCTAGCGAGCGCCCTGCCCGCGCATCGCGTAGAAAGCGGCATAGAATTTCTTACATGTCTCGGCGAGCGAATTGGCGACGCGCTTGCCCGGACCGGCGAGATCGAAGCTGTAGTCGCAGCCCTCCCCCGCGCAGGCGTAAAAGCGCATGCCGCGCAACGTCTCAGCAAACTCCGAATTTTCCTGGCCGCAATTGGGACAAATCATGACAATGCGTGCAGTCGATCGTATTTGCGAAATGCCATAATTGCGCATGGCGAGTGCCCCGTCGTTCGCCCGCGAGGATCGTCCTCGCTCCGCGAATCGAGATCATTTTATCAAACGACGATCTTAAATCCGGTTTATCTCTGCGATTATGACGCTTGTCCGCATCGGAGCGACGCGGCAGTATGAGAGGGGCGCCCATAAGAGCCTGTTGCGGGGCCGGCGCCCAGGGGATCGATTGACAGGGAACGACTGACTTTTGGCTTCGAATGAGCGGGGCGCGTGCGCGCATGAAAACTATTCTCGTTCCAACCGAGCAAAGTCCGACGATGGTATCGGCCTTGGATACCGCGCTGCTGCTGGCGCGGAAATTCGATAGTTGCATTGAAGGTTACCCGCTGCGGCCCGCGGTCGCCGATCTGGTGGCGATGGACCCCGACAGCGGCCTGACCATGGTCGCAGTGAAGGAGAACGACGCCGAGATGGTGCGGCAGGCGGAAACGCTGTTCCGCTCGTTCATGCAGAGCAACCAGATTGCCGAATCGACGGGCAAGGTTCCGGCGTCGCTGTCCTGGTCCTGGCTAGGCGACGCGCCGAGTGGACATGATTTTGTCGGCAGCTATGGTCGGGTGTTCGACATGATCGTGCTGGCGCGGCCCGGCGACGAGTGGCAAAGCCCGTCGATGATCACGCTGGAATCGGCGCTGTTCGAGAGTGGCCGCCCGGTGCTGATCGCGCCGCCCGCTTCGCCGCGCTCGCTCGCGACCAATATCCTGGTGGCGTGGAACCAAAGTACCGAGCAGGCGCGCACCATGGCGGATGCCATGCCGTTTCTACGCAGTGCGGACCGGATCACTATCCTGACGGTGGAAGGCGCCACGGTGGCCGGCCCAAACGGCGAGCAAATGGCGCGCTCGCTGGCGATGAACGGGATCAAGGCCGAGACGATGACGCTCAAGCCCACCGGCAAACGCAGCGCCGGCGAGACGATCCTGGCCAAGGCCGACGAGCTTGGCTGCGATCTCATCGTCAAGGGCGCCTATACGCAAAGCCGGCTGCGGCAGATGATCTTCGGCGGCACCACGCGTCACATCCTGGCCAATGCCAAGCTGCCGGTCTTGATGGCGCACTGACTTCGCGGCCCTGTGATTTTCAGAGCTCCATTGTCAACGCTTTACCAGACGCTCTTGCCGTTCGCCGACACGCTGTTGCGCGTCGCGGTCGGACTTGCACTGGTGCCGCACGGCTTGCGCAACACTTTCGGCTTCTTTCCCAATACCGGCGTGCGCGCGCTTAACCTCACCGATTTGGCCAAGCAGCTCGACAAGACCGGCTATCGTCCGGGCAAGTTTTGGGCGCCTGCAATCTCGGCGACGCAGCTTGTCGGCGGGCCGCTGTTGGCGCTGGGCCTGTTCACGCGCCCGGTCGCCGCCGTGGTTCTGATTTTTCTTCTGGTCAGCAATGTCGAGCGCTGGCGCGTCGGCCGTTACTTTTGGAATCAGCTTGGCCTGGAATATACCCTGATGTGGACCATCGCAACGTTGTACGTCTTGATCTCCGGCCCGGGCCCCTACTCGCTCGATCGGCTATTCGGCATGTGACGGATATGCGCACATCCTCTGAAGGCTTCGTGGACGCGAACGGCGTGAGCTTGCATTACACGCTTGCCGGCGAGAGCGGTCGCTCGGTCGTCCTTCTGCACGAGCTCGGCGGGACGCTCAATTCATGGGATGGCGTTGCGCCGCGGCTCGCCGAGCATTTTCGCGTGTTGCGCTACGACCAGCGCGGCGCGGGGCTCTCGGAAAAAGTGCGCCAGGAATTCACCAACGACATGCTGGTCGAGGACTTCGAGGCGCTCGCCGGCGCGCTGTCCTTGCCGCCGCCTTATCACTTCGTCACGGTTGCGGCCGCCGCGACCCAGGCGCTGCGCTTTGCCGAAAAATATCCGGACCGCGTCGGCGCGCTGGTTCTGTGCAATCCGGCGCCCGGCGTCGATCCAAGCCGGGCCGCGGTCTTGGACGAGCGCGCCGCCTTTGCCGCGCGCGAAGGTATGCGCGCCTCGCTGCCGACCACGCTCGCTTTGTCCTATCCGCCGCAGCTCGGCGAGCGCAAAGCTTTCGAAGCCTATCTCGGGCGTTATCTCGCCAACGATCCGGTGTGCTTCGGTTTTGCTTTCCGCGCTCTGGCGCGCACAAATATGTTGCACATGCTGCCGAAGGTCGGCTGTCCCGCAATGGTCGTCGCCGGCCGCCACGACACAGTGCGGCCGCATGCTGGCTCGGCCGAGCTTGCGAAAAAAATTCCCGGCGCGCGGTTCGAGCTCATAGACGAGGGTGGGCACTTTTTGCCGACCCAAGCGCCGCGCGCGCTCACGGCCCTACTGGAAGAGTTTTTGCCGCGGTGATCGCGTCATGCGCGAGATATTGCGTAAGAGGATGAACATGAAAATCAAAGCCAACGGGATTGCCATCAATTATCAAGTCGACGGCCCTGAGCGCGCGCCTTGGCTCATTTTCTCGAATTCGCTCGCGACCTCGCTGGCGATGTGGGCCGAGCAGGCGGCGACGCTGAAGGATCGCTTTCGCGTGCTGCGGTACGATCAGCGCGGTCATGGCGACACCGAAGCTCCCGCCGGGCGCTATGCCTTCGATACGCTGCTCGACGATGCGCTGGCGCTGATGGATGTGCTCGGCATTGCCAAAGCCACTTTCGCCGGCTTGTCGATGGGCGGCGCCACCGCGCTTGGGCTTGCCGAGCGCCATCCGGATCGTTTCGAGCGCATCAT
>JBPYFG010000211.1:0-3589 GCA_051986365.1 Xanthobacteraceae bacterium | reverse complement strand
ACGGTGTAAACCAGCCCGTCGCCGAGATTGATATCGAGTACGGCAGCGTCGATATGGCTCTCGCGCGCGGCGGCGAGCGCTTCGGATGCGGTGCTGAGCGGGCCGACCACCTGGAAGCCGAATTCGGCGAGAGTGTCTTGAATCATCATAGCGACGAGCGCCTCGTCTTCGACCAACAGGACGCGCGGCTTATTCTTACGGTTGAGATCGAACACCGCGCCGTTTCCGCCGTTTGACATCAACGATGGATTGAAGACGCGCGATTTCGTCAGTTCGGTGCGCGGAATGGCGAACAAGCAACGCAAACCGGCACGATTCCAGTCGAATGCCGCCTTGCCGCCCAGCTGCTGCTCGATACTCGCAGCAATCACCTTCAGGCCAAAGCTGCGTGACGAAGGCTCTGCAATAGGCGGGCCGCCATTTTCGACCCAATGCAGGGTGAGCGCATCCGCTCCCAGTTCCCACTCCAGGCTGACTTTGCCGTTCGGCGACGATAGCGCGCCGTGCTTGGCGGCATTGGTGGCAAGTTCGTGAAGCGCGAGCGCAAGCCCTTGCGCGGTGGCGGGCTGCAGCGAAATATCGGGCCCGGCGCAATGGATCTTGTCACCGGCCCGATATGGCGCCAATTCCTCGCCGACCAGGGTAGCGAGATCGGCGCCGCGCCACCGCGAGTCGGAAAGCAGCGTGTGTGCGCGCGCCAATGATTTGATGCGGCCTTCGATCGCCTGTACGTAATCGTCAACGTTCTTTGCCCGCGTCAGCCTGATAATGGATTGAATGACGGCAAGAGCATTGCGCGCCCGGTGATCAACCTCCCGCGCCAGCAGGACCTGCCGCTCGTCGGCTTCCTTGCGGTCGGTGATGTCGATAGTGACACCGTTGATGCGCACGACATTGCCGGCATCATTGACGCTCGCAGCCGCTGTTCCGATACACCAGCGAATCTCGCCAGTGGGCCGCACCACACGAAATTCCGTTTGCTGCGTGCGCGCGCCCTGCGACATTCCGCGGGCAATTTCAACGAGAGAAATCCAATCTTCCGGATGGACCAGCGCGCGGATGTTCTCCACCGTGATTTGGAAATTGGCGGGATCAACGCCGAAAATGCGATGTTGGCCTTCATCCCAACGCCATTGCCTGCTGACCAGATCCCAGTCCCAGGAGCCCATCTGACCGGCGGCGAGCGCGAGGCTGCGCCCCTGCTCGGATTGCTTGAGCTGCATATTCGAAGCTTCAAGCTCGGCGGTCCGTTCGGTGACATGCCGCTCAAGCTGCGAATTCATTTGCTCGAGCTCGCGGGTCTTGCGGAACAACTCGGCAAATACCCGAACTTTGGCGCGCAATACCTCGGGAACTACCGGCACCGGGACATAGTCAACAGCTCCCATCTCGTAGCCACGCAACCGATCGACATCGGTCAGGTGAATGGCAGATATGAAGATGATTGCAGTTTTGCGGAAGCGCGGATGTTCGCGAATCATCGCGGCCAACTGGAAACCGTCCAGTTCCGGCATGCAGACGTCGATCAGAACGACCGCCACGTCATTTTTCAGCAAAAACTGCAGCGCTTCGCGCGCAGACGAGGTCTTGACAAGTTTCTCGCCAAGTTCCCCGAGGATCACCTCATAGGCGAGAAGCTTGTCGGGCTGATCGTCGACCAAAAGGACGTTGACTTTGTCACTCATGGCGGCGCCTTAGCGATGCAGCCACATGCGCAACGCGGAGAGAAGCTGCTCGGTATTGACCGGCTTGGCGAGATAATCCGACGCGCCGGCCTGCAGGCATTTTTCGCGGTCGCCCTTCATTGCCTTGGCTGTCAAAGCAATGATCGGCAATCGGCGATAAGCCCCGTTCTGGCGAATTTTTTCGATCGTTTGATAGCCATCCATTTCCGGCATCATGATGTCCATCAGCACGATCGCAAGCGAGGAGGTTTGCTCGATGATCTCGATCGCCTCCGCGCCCGTGGTGGCGGTGAGCACTTTCATGCCGCGGCGCTCCAGCGCGCTCGACAATGCGAAAATGTTCCGTGGATCATCGTCGACCAAAAGCGCGGTGCGCCCGACCAGATCTTCATCGGACGAGTTGAGTCGTTCCAGCATCAGCTGCTTCTCAGGCGGCAGATCGGTGATGACGCGGTGCAGGAACAGCGCCGTTTCGTTGAGCAACCGCTCCGGCGACTCGACGCCCTTGACCACGATGCTTCGCGCCATGGTGTGGAGTTGCGCGTCTTCCTCTACGGTCAGCTCTCGACCGGTGAAGACGACGACCGGGATGTCGGCGAGGTCCGTATCAGAGCGCATCCGCTCCAGCACTTCGAATCCCGACATGTCGGGCAGGCGAAGGTCGAGCACCACGCAGTCGCATTGCTCCTCCTGGAGCAGGTCGAGAGCTTGGGCGCCGGTCTCGGCGTTGACGATCTCGATGTCATCGTGACCGAGCAGTTCGCTTATGCCCATCTGCTCGGCCCGATTGTCTTCGACGACCAGCAACCGTTTACGGTGTGGTTTCGAAAATTCCTTGATGCGGGACAACGCCTCCTCGATGCCTTCGCGGGTGGTCGGCTTGTTCACGAATGCAAAGGCGCCGCGCGCCAAGCCATGCTGACGGTCCTCGTCAAGGGAGACGATTTGCACCGGAATATGTCGGGTGAGCGGGCTCTGCTTGAGCTGGCTCAGCACGGTCCAACCCAGCATGTCGGGCAGGAACACGTCGAGCGAGACCGCCGTGGGCTGATATTGTTTCGCCAAGTTGAGCGCATCATCGCCGCGCATCGCCAACAGCGCCTTGAAGCCCTTGTCGCGCGCAAGATCGACAAGAATCCTGGCGTAATGCGGGTCGTCCTCAACAATGAGCAGAATGGTGTCGCCAGGCTGGATATTTATCCTATCGTCGGGAATCGGCTCGATAGCGCGTTCGTTGACCACGTGCGCGACCGCAGCATGACCTGAAGCTGGCGAGGCAGCGGCGGTCTGGCTTGCATTGGGCCCGACATATTTGATCGGTAGATAGAGTGTGAATGTGGAGCCGGCGCTTGCCCCGCTGCGCAAATGAATTTCACCGCCGAGTAGCGTCGCCAATTCGCGGCTGATCGCGAGCCCGAGGCCGGTTCCGCCGTATTTGCGGCTCGTCGAGGCGTCGGCCTGCTGGAAGGCCTCGAAAATGATTTTCTGTTTCTCGAGCGGAATGCCGATGCCGGTATCAGTGACTTCAAAGGCAACGACCGCAGGCGCTTGGCTCAAAATCGGGTGATCGGAGCTCCAGCCGCCGGGCGCCACCGCGACGTTAAGGCGCACGCCGCCCTGCGCTGTGAACTTAAACGCGTTCGACAGGAGGTTTTTAAGCACCTGCTGCAAGCGTTTGCTGTCGGTCGTAATGCTGCGCCCGAGATTCGGGTCAACGTGAACTTCGAAGGACAATTGCCGCGTTTCGGCTTCGTGACGGAACGGCCGCGCCACCATGTCGACCAGGTTGGCGAAGAACACTTCCTCGGCGTCGACCGTGACTGTGCCGGATTCGATCTTCGACAGATCCAGAATGTCGCTGATCAGATTGAGCAAATCGGTGCCGGCGCCATGGATGGTGCGGG
>JBPYFG010000210.1:0-5882 GCA_051986365.1 Xanthobacteraceae bacterium | reverse complement strand
GAACCCTTCTTCGCGCTTGTCGAATGTGGTCATTTTCGTCGCCTTTGCCGCCCGCCAGGGAACTGCGGATAAGCGCAAATCACTTGCGCCTTGCATATCGAGGCTAGCGCGTCAAGGCAACGGCTGTCTGTCCTGCACAATGACGTTGCGATCAGCGCCGCGCGGGTCTAAGTCGATTGTACTCCGCTTCACCTTCGGCTAACTTTCGTGTTGCGGAGGGGCTGCTGAGTTTGAGTCGCGCCCGCTATCGCCGCCGCGGATCTCGACATCCGAATTGGAGCCACGGCATTACGATGGATTTCACAAAACCCCGGTACACTCCGATGAGCCGCCGTCGCCGCATTTACGAAGGCAAGGCGAAGGTCCTCTATGAGGGGCCCGAGCCTGGAACATTGATCCAGCACTTCAAGGACGACGCGACCGCCTTCAATGCCAAAAAACACCAGGTGATCGAAGGCAAGGGAGTCCTCAACAATCGGATTTCCGAATACGTCTTCCAGCACTTAAACGATATCGGAGTGCCGACGCATTTTATCCGCCGCCTCAATATGCGCGAGCAATTGATCCGCGAGGTCGAGATCATTCCGCTCGAAGTGGTGGTGCGCAATATCGCCGCCGGCTCGCTGTCGCAGCGGCTCGGCATCGAAGAAGGCACGCAATTGCCGCGCTCGATCATCGAGTTCTATTACAAGAACGACCAGCTGAACGACCCGATGGTCTCCGAGGAGCACATCACCGCTTTCGGCTGGGCGACGCCGCAGGAAATCGACGACATCATGTCGCTGGCGATCCGCGTCAATGACTTCCTGTCCGGCCTGTTTCTCGGCGTTGGCATCCGGCTCGTTGATTTCAAAATGGAAACCGGCCGGTTATGGGAAAACGACCTCATGCGCATTGTCGTCGCCGACGAAATTTCGCCGGACTCCTGCCGGCTGTGGGATATCAAGTCCAACGAAAAGCTCGACAAGGACCGCTTCCGGCGCGACCTCGGTGGACTGGTCGAGGCCTATACCGAGGTGGCCAAGCGGCTTGGCATCATGAGCGAAGGCGAGCGACCGCAGGGGACCGGGCCGGTCCTGGTCAAAGGTTGAAAACCCGGTCGCACCGGGACGATCTCTTATGCCGGAATGACGCTGCTGGGCTTTTCCCCAGCGGGCTCTCGATTTCAGCCCTGTATTGCGGCGGGACCGATTCATACTTATTCAGTGAGCCATGAAAGCGCGCGTCACAGTTACGCTCAAGGCCGGCATTCTCGACCCGCAAGGCAAGGCCATAGAAGGCGCGCTGCGCTCGCTCGGGGTCGGCGGGGTGACCAGCGTGCGGCAGGGCAAAGTCTTCGATATTGAAATCGAGGGCGCCGATCGCGCTGGCGCCGAGGCGGCCCTCAAAAACGCCGCCGAGAAGCTTTTGGCCAATACCGTGATCGAAAATTATCGGATCGAACTGCGCTGATCATGAAGGCGTACCCGCTACGATGAAATCGGCTGTCGCCGTCTTTCCCGGAATCAACCGTGAGCGCGACATGGCGCGGGCGCTGCGACTGATTTCGGGGCGCGAGCCGGCTTTGGTGTGGCACGCCGATCCCGCATTGCCGCCGGGCACCGACCTCGTCGTACTTCCCGGCGGCTTCTCCTACGGCGATTACCTGCGCTGCGGGGCGATTGCCGCGCGCGCGCCGATCATGGATGCGATCCGAGGCTTCGCCGCCAAAGGCGGACTGGTGCTCGCGATATGCAATGGCTTTCAGATCGCCTGCGAAGCGGGATTGTTGCCGGGCGTGCTGATGCGCAATGCGCAGCTTCGGTTCATCTGCCGCGACGTCTATTTGCGGGTCGAGCGCTCCGATACGCCGTTCACCCGCGGTTACAATGCCGGACAGGTGATCCGGGTGCCGGTGGCGCATGGCGAGGGCAACTATATCGCCGACGGCGAGACTATCGCGCGGCTCGAAGGCGAAGGCCGGGTGCTGTTTCGTTATTCGTCGCCCGACGGCATGATCGATCCGAACTGGAATCACAACGGCGCGATGAACGGCATCGCCGGTATCATCAATGAGCGCGGCAATGTGCTCGGGATGATGCCGCATCCGGAAAATCACGTCGAAGCCTCAATGGGACGGACCGACGGCCGTGGCCTGTTCGCGGGGCTGGTCGATCATTTCAAGCAAGCAGCGTGACGCTAGCTCAACCCGGCACCGCTGTGATTTCCAACGAGCCAGCCATCACTCCCGAATTGATCGCCGAGCATGGACTCAAGCCGGAGGAATACGAGCGCATTCTGAAGCTTCTTGGCCGGCCCCCAAGCTTTACCGAACTAGGAATTTTCTCCGCGATGTGGAACGAGCATTGCTCGTACAAATCATCCAAAATCCATCTGCGCACGCTGCCGACCAAAGCGCGATGGGTGATCCAGGGACCCGGTGAGAACGCCGGCGTCATCGATATCGGCGACGGGCTTGCCGTCGTGTTCAAGATGGAGAGCCATAATCATCCCAGCTATATCGAACCTTACCAGGGTGCGGCGACCGGCGTTGGCGGCATTTTGCGTGACGTCTTTACGATGGGCGCGCGGCCGATCGCCTGTCTCAATGCGCTGTCGTTCGGTGATCCCAACCATCCAAAGACGCGTGCACTGATTGCCGGCGTGGTCGCCGGCATCGGCGGCTACGGCAATTCGTTCGGCGTACCGACAGTCGGCGGCGAAGTGCGCTTCGATCGGCGCTACGACGGCAATTGCCTAGTCAACGCCATGGCGGTCGGCCTCGCCGAGACCGACAAGATCTTTTACGCCAAGGCAACCGGCGTCGGCATGCCGATCGTCTATCTCGGTTCGAAGACCGGCCGCGACGGCATTCACGGGGCCACTATGGCATCGGCCGAATTCGGCGCCGACGCCGAGGAGAAGCGGCCGACGGTTCAGGTCGGCGATCCGTTCTCGGAAAAGCTTCTGCTCGAAGCCTGCCTCGAAATCATGGCCAAGGGCTGCGTGATCGCCATTCAGGATATGGGCGCGGCGGGCCTGACCTGTTCGGCGGTCGAGATGGGCGCCAAAGGCGATCTCGGCGTCGCGCTCGATCTCGATAAAGTGCCGTGCCGGGAAGCTGGTATGAGCGCCTACGAGATGATGCTGTCGGAGAGCCAGGAGCGCATGCTCATGGTGCTCAAGCCCGACAAGGAGAAGGAGGCGGAGGCGATCTTCCGCAAATGGGGCCTTGATTTCGCCGTCGTCGGGGAGACCACACCCACCAAGCGCTTTGTCGTGCGCCATGCCGGCGCGGTCGTCGCCGATCTGCCGATCAAAGAGCTCGGCGATGAGGCACCGGTCTATCGGCGGCCTTTTGCTGAACGACGCGATGAGCGCGAAATCGATGCCAGCGCCGTCAAGCCACCTCTTGCCATCGCGGACGCACTCGAAACACTGCTCGCTTCGCCGGATTTGTGCAGCAAACGATGGGTATGGGAGCAATACGATCACGTCATTCTCGGCAATACCGTGCAGCGGCCAGGCGGCGATGCTGCGGTTATCCGGATCAATGACGGTCCCAAGGCGCTGGCGCTTACCGCCGACGTGACGCCACGTTATTGCGAAGCCGATTCGTTCGAAGGCGGCAAGCAGGCAGTCGCCGAAGCGTGGCGCAATCTCAGCGCGGTCGGCGCGCAGCCCTTGGCGCTCACCGACAATCTTAATTTCGGCAATCCCGAGCGGCCCCAGATCATGGGGCAGTTCGTCGACTGCGTACGCGGCATCGGCGAAGCCTGTCGTGCGCTCGACTTCCCCGTCGTCTCCGGCAATGTCTCGCTCTATAACGAGACCAACGGGCGCGCGATTCTACCGACACCGACGATCGGCGGCGTCGGTCTGCTCGATCAATTTACTCAATCGATGACGATCGCCTTCAAGGGCGACGACGAGGCGATCTTGCTGCTCGGCGCAACCCGCGGCTGGCTTGGGCGATCGGTATATTTGCGCGACCTGTGCGGTCAGGATGAGGGCGCTCCGCCGCCGGTCGATCTCGCCGCAGAGCGGCTTCATGGCGACCTCGTGCGTGGCCTGATACGGGATGGATTGATTACTGCGGCGCACGATGTTTCCGACGGCGGTGTCCTGGTCGCGCTCGCGGAAATGGCGATCGCCTCGGGGATCGGCGCGGTACTGGAGGCACCTCCTGGCGTTCTCGCCCACGCATTCTGGTTCGGCGAGGATCAGGCTCGCTACGTGATCACGACCAAACAGTCGAGGCCGGTGCTCGAGCGGACGAAAGCGGCCGGCGTGCCGCTCGTGCCGCTCGGCGCAACCGGCGGTACGCTTCTCGCCATTGCCGGAGAACGGCCGCTGCGGGTTGACGATCTTAAGCGCCGCTTTGAGGCGTGGTTGCCGGCTTACATGGCCGGCGCAACCTGAAACCTATTCACTCACCCGTGCCAGCGCCTCGTAGCAGGTCGGCGACAGCTGCTGCGCATTCGCGGCGAGGCAAGAAAGGATTTTGCCGCCGCCGGCGGGCACTCCCGCGCACAATCTTTGCTGCTCGGGGCGGCATTGCGCGAGAATCATAAGTGCCCGTCGCGGCAGCATGGGCCGTATCGGCCCAAGCGGTGCGACGGCGGGTGCCGCTGTTGGTCCTGACGCCGACCCGCTGGCTGCTGCGGCTGCGTTCGGCGCGGCCGGTGTCGTCGTGCGCGTTGCACCCAGGCTTTGGGCCGGAGCAGTCGCGGGGTGAGAAGTCTTTACCGACGGCTGCGTTGCTGGCGGTGTCGTTGACTGGCCGTGCGCGGAGGCCGGAGCCTCGCTCGGCTGCGGCGGAGCCGCCGCAGCAGGTACTGCAGGGCTGGAAGCGGGTGTCGCGATCGCATTGACCGCACTGCGGCAGGGCGACGACAACTTAGCGTCATTGCGCAGGAGGCATTCGAAAGCCTCTTTGCCGCCGGGTTGCACGCCCGCACAATTGGCCATGAAATCTGAACGGCAGGCGGCGCGGAGCGCGTCACGTTGCGCTTGGGTCGGCTGCTGCGCGACTGTTGGAGCGAGCATTAGCGCTATGAAACAGCCCGCAACCAGTGAAGATCTGAACATTGAACCCTCCCTGGCATAATCCGATCCTTCAAGAATGCCCGCCATTGCGTGAGACGTCCAGCGGGCGAGGGGTTTTCCTGCCGCACCTCTCTTTGCCGCCGATCTTCATTCTGCTAGTTGAGGTGAACGTGGGCGGCGACTTAGTCCAGTGAGGAAGCGCGCATGCCTATGGCTGCGAGCGACATCGAGCGATTAATCCGTGCCCGGATACCGGATGCGGAGGTAACGATCCGGGATCTCGCCGGGGACGGCGACCACTACGCCGCGACCGTCATCGCCGAATCATTCCGTGGCAAGTCGCGCGTCCAGCAGCACCAAATCGTCTACGAAGCGTTGAAGGCGGAAATGGGCGGCAAACTGCACGCCCTGGCGCTGCAGACGGGTACGCCCGATCGGTAATCATTAAGCTCACTGGAACGCGATTGGATCGCGCGCGCGAGGCCCCCCATCGGGTGCAGGACCGGCATGAGCCTTGCGGGTGGGCTTTGCACGCCAATTCCGCTACATATATGTCGAACGGATTCCGGCGCTGGCGATTGCCGCGCGCCGCCAGGAAGGACGAACGCAATGGGTATCGAGCAGTTCATTGATAACGAGATCAAGGCCAACGATGTCGTGCTGTTCATGAAGGGCACGCCGCAATTCCCGATGTGCGGCTTTTCAGGACAGCTCGTACAGATTCTCGATTACCTTGGCGTCCCCTATAAGGGCCTCAACGTGCTCGAGAACGAGGAACTCCGCAGCGGCATCAAATCCTATTCCAATTGGCCGACGATCCCGCAACTTTACGTGAAGGGTGAGTTTGTCGGCGG
>JBPYFG010000209.1:0-12146 GCA_051986365.1 Xanthobacteraceae bacterium | reverse complement strand
GAACGCGGCGGTTATCGGCTTTAACGTGCGGGCGCATAAGGAAGCGCGGGAATCGGCCGAACGCGCCGGCATCGAAATCCGTTATTACGACATCATCTACAATCTCGTCGATGACGTGAAAAAAGCGATGTCGGGACTGCTCGCGCCAACGCTGCGCGAGACCATGCTCGGCAACGCCGTCATCCTGGAAATTTTCAAGGTGTCCAAAGTGGGCAACATTGCCGGCTGCCGCGTCACCGACGGCACGGTGGAGCGCGGGGCCAACGTTCGGCTGATCCGCGACAGCGTCGTCGTGCACCAAGGCAAGCTGTCGCAGCTCAAGCGCTTCAAGGACGATGCGCGCGAGGTCGTGGCCGGGCAGGAATGCGGCATGGCGTTCGAGAATTATCAAGACATGAAGGTTGGCGACATTATCGAGTGTTACCGCGTGGAGACGATACAGCGGACGCTGTGACAACCGCCGCGCCTGGTCCTATGCCGGGGCTTCCGTGTCAAATTTCAGGGACGGCAGAGCGTCGATGGCCGCGGCTAAGCGGCTATCTCGAGATAGTATCCGGATTTACCCATGAACCGCCGTCAGCATCGCGATCAAATGGCTGGAGCTTCGCAGCGGCAGCTGCGCGTTGCCGAATTGATTCGCCACGAAATGGCCGACATGCTCGCGCGCGGCGAGGTTCATGATCCGGTGATTGAGCATCACATGATTACGGTTCCCGAAGTTCGCGTGACTGCCGACCTGCGATTGGCGACGATTTACGTTATGCCGCTTGGCGGACGGGACGAAAAGGAAGTGCTCGACGCGCTGGACCGCAATAGCCGTTTCGTCCGGGGCGAGATCGCCCGGCGCGTTAACCTCAAATTTGCACCTGAGATCAGATTTCGCATCGACGAACGATTCGACGAAGCGGAACGGATCGAGAAGCTTTTACGAACACCCGCAGTCCAGCGCGACCTGCGGAGCCGCAACGACAAATAATGGACAACATCAACGTCGTTCGGACCAATCCCGACCCGTTTGCGCGCGCACCGAACATCGTTCGATTGCCGCCAACGTGAATTATGGTTTCCAAAATATGAATGAGTCCACCAGCTCGTTTGTCGATTGCAATGCCAAGGACGCGCCCGCCCGCGTCAAGCGAGTAAAGCGCGACGTCCACGGCTGGCTGGTGCTCGACAAACCTGTCGGCATGACCTCGACCCATGCTGTTTCGGTCATCAAGCACCTGTTCACGGCGCGCCGCGCCGGCCACGCCGGAACGCTCGACCCGCTGGCGTCGGGATGCCTGCCGATTGCACTCGGCGAGGCAACGAAAACCGTCCCGTTCGTGTTTGATGGACGCAAGACCTACCGCTTCACCATCCGCTGGGGCGAAGAACGCGACACCGACGACGCCGAAGGCCGGATCGTGGCGACGAGCGACAAACGTCCCGACCGCAGCACCATCGAGCGGTTACTGCCCCGCTTTACCGGCACGATCGAACAGGTACCGCCGCGCTTCTCCGCGGTGAAACTCGCTGGTGAGCGCGCCTACGATCTGGCCCGGGACGGTGAAGCCGTTGAACTCGCCCCCCGCACAATTACGGTCCACCGGCTTGAATTGGTCGAAATTCCCAACCCTGACCACGCCGTTTTGACTGCCGAATGCGGCAAAGGAACGTACATTCGCTCACTCGCGCGCGATCTCGGCCGGGAGCTAGGGGCGTTGGGGCATGTTTGCACGCTGCGCCGAAGCCGGGTGGGGCCATTCGGCGAAAGCGAGATGATACCCCTGGAACAGGCGCAATCTTTGTGCCATAGAGCGGCCGCCGGCGAGGGACACCTCGTCGACGCGCTACTGCCGGTCGAGACCGCGCTGGACGACATCCCGGCGCTGGCCGTGAGCCCGGCGGACGCGGCAAGGCTCCAGAGGGGTCAAGCCGTATTATTGCGCGGACGGGACGCTCCCATTGTCCGCGGCATGGTTCAGGTCGCTTGCAGCGGCCAACTCGTGGCCATTGCCGAGGTCGAACAGGGAGAGATCGTTCCCCGGCGCGTGTTCAATTTAACCGGCATCGCTGGTCGTGCCGGCAGAGACAAAGGTTGGTGACGATGTCGATAACAGCCGCGCGCAAAGCGGAGCTTATCAAGACCTATGCCGTCAAATCTGACGATACCGGTTCGCCCGAAGTGCAAGTTGCTCTGCTGTCGGAGCGGATCAATAATTTGACGGAACACTTCAAGACACATGTCAAAGACAACCATTCGCGGCGCGGGCTGCTGAAGCTCGTGTCGCAGCGGCGGCAGATTTTGGATTATCTCCGGCGCACCGACGATGGCCGTTACAAGGGGCTGATCGAGCGACTTGGTATTCGTCGTTGACGATTTGCGCGCGGCAGGAGCCGCGCGTTCGGCGGCGCGCAATAATGCGGCCGCCATTGCCCGGCAGCGAAGCTGCCGATTCCGGGACGGGCGAGGGTCCGTCCGCATGCAGGAAGGTCCGAAGGCCATGGCAGGATCGCCGGATGCTGAACAAGCATCGCAGTTTCGCTGCGGTGATGACAGCCTCTCGCCGTCTTGCTTTTGGCTTTCGCCCTTTCGCGAAAACCATGAGAGACAATCGCAATGTTCAATACTCATCGTGTACAACTTGACTGGGGTGGCCGCCAACTCACGCTAGAGACCGGCAGACTCGCGCGTCAGGCCGACGGCGCGGTATTCGCCTCGTACGGCGACACCACCGTGATCGCGACCGTGGTCGCGGCCAAGCAACCCAAGGAAGGAATCGATTTCCTTCCACTGACCTGCAATTACCAGGAAAAATACTATGCGGCCGGCCGCATTCCCGGCGGCTATTTCAAGCGCGAAGCGCGCCCGACCGAAAAGGAGACGCTAGTCTCGCGTCTGATCGACCGTCCAGTACGCCCCCTGTTCGCTGACGGCTGGCGCTGCGACACTCAGGTGATCGTGACCGTGCTGTCGCACGATCTGGAAAATGATCCGGATATTTTGGCGATGGTTGCGGCCTCGGCGGCGTTGACGCTCTCGGGGGTCCCGTTCATGGGGCCGATCGGCGCCGGGCGCGTCGGCTTCATCAACAACGAATATGTGCTCAATCCGCAGATCGACGAGATGAGCGAAAGCCAGCTCGATCTTGTCGTCGCCGGCACGCAGGACGCCGTGCTGATGGTCGAGTCGGAAGCCAAGGAACTGTCCGAGGATATCATGCTCGGCGCGGTGATGTTCGGTCACCGTCATTTTCAGCCGGTGATCGATGCCATCATCAAGCTCGCGGAGAAGGCGGCGAAAGAACCGCGCGAGCTCGTGGTGGCTGACAACGCTACGCTCGAAAAGGAAATGCTTAAGCTGATCGAAAAGGATCTGCGCGCCGCTTACGCCATCCCCGAGAAAGTGGAACGGCACAAGGCGGTGGACGCCGCCAAGGAACGGGTGGTGGGTCACTTCTGCCCGCCCGATGTCGCGGAGCCGAAATATCCGGTGCTGCAAGTCGCCAGCGTATTCAAGGACCTCGAAGCCAAAATCGTCCGCTGGAACATTCTCGATAGCGGAACGCGGATCGACGGCCGCGATGTTAAAACCGTTCGGCCGATCAACTGCGAGGTCGGCGTGCTGCCGCGCACGCATGGTTCGGCTTTATTTACCCGCGGCGAAACCCAGGCGCTGGTCGTGGCGACACTCGGCACTGGCGAAGACGAGCAATTCGTCGACGCGCTGCAGGGCACGTATAAAGAAACGTTCCTGCTGCACTACAATTTCCCGCCGTTCTCGGTGGGCGAAACCGGACGGCTTGGCGCACCGGGCCGGCGCGAGATCGGCCATGGCAAGCTCGCCTGGCGCGCGATCCATCCGGTGCTGCCGCCGCACACCGAATTCCCCTACACGATCCGCGTCGTCTCGGAGATTACCGAGTCGAACGGCTCATCCTCGATGGCGACTGTGTGCGGCACGTCGCTGTCGTTGATGGATGCCGGCGTCCCGCTCAAACGGCCGACCGCCGGCATCGCCATGGGCTTGATCAAGGAGGAGGATCGGTTCGCGGTGCTGTCCGACATCCTCGGCGAGGAGGATCATCTCGGCGACATGGATTTCAAAGTCGCCGGCACCGAACGCGGCGTCACGTCGCTGCAAATGGACATCAAAATTGCCGGCATCACCGAAGAAATCATGCGGATCGCGCTTGCGCAAGCCAAAGACGGCCGCATGCATATTCTCGGCGAGATGGGCAAAGCACTCACCTCGGCGCGCGCCGAGCTCGGCGAGCACGCTCCGCGCATTGAGGTGTTCTCGATCCCGGTCGATAAGATCCGCGAGGTCATCGGTTCGGGCGGCAAGGTCATTCGCGAGATCGTGGAGAAGACCGGCGCCAAGATCGATATCTCCGACGATGGCACCGTCAAGGTTGCGTCGGCAAAGGCAGAATCGATCAAAGCGGCAATCAACTGGATCAAGTCGATCGCTTCGGAGCCCGAAGTCGGCCACATCTACGAAGGCACCGTCGTCAAGGTCATGGACTTCGGCGCTTTCGTGAACTTCTTCGGCGCCAAGGACGGGCTTGTGCACATCAGCCAGCTGGCGCCGCGTCGGGTGCAGAAAACCACCGACGTCGTGAAAGAAGGCGACAAGGTGAAAGTGAAGCTGCTCGGCTTCGACGAGCGTGGCAAGGTGCGGCTGTCGATGAAAGCGGTCGACCAGCAGACCGGGGAGGATCTCGAAGCCAAGCAAAAAGCCGAGACTGGCGAAGCGCGCGAAGCTGCGGCGGGCGGCGCCGCCGAATAAGCTCGGCGCTCTGCCGCGGCTCTTTGGCGACTCTAAGAACTAGCGCCGACGCATCAGTTCGGCGCTAGTCCACAAGCGCCACATTATCGGAATTGTTACCCGATCGTCGCGTGAACACGAGCAACAGCGGCAGTACCGCTAGCGTTGCGAACATCAACAACTTGTAGTCGTCGATATAGGCGATGATCTGTGCCTGCTGTGTTATCACGGCATCGAGCGCGGCCCTTCCGGCGGCTGTCAGCGGATTCCAAAAATGCTGGACGGAGGGATTTTCGAATCCCCGATTCAACGGCGTGACATGCTCGGTAATGGAGGCGTGGTTGATTTGGATGTTGCGCGTGAGCAATGCATTGACCACGGAGATGCCAACACTCGATCCAATATTGCGCGCGAGATTATAGAAACCGGCGCCTTCAGTGCGTTGCTCGGGCGATAGCGTGGACAACGCCGAAGCGCTAAGCGGAACAAAGAGAAATCCGAGGCCAACGCCCTGCACCACTCCGACGCTGATAATCTCGCCCTGCGATATGTCCGGCGTCCAGCCTGTCATGGCATAGAACGACCATGCGGTTAGGCCAAGACCAATCCCCAGCAGCAATCGCGTATCAAAGCGGCCGACAAGACGACCGACAATCACCATCGCGGCCATGGTGCCGACACCGCGCGGACCCATGACGATTCCGGCGGACACGACCGGATAATTCATAAGCTCTTGCAGATAAGCGGGCTGCAGTGCCAGGGAGGCATAATAAGTGAGGCCGATAACGGCGATGAAGATCACGCCGGCGGCGAAATTGCGATCGCGAAACAAAGCTGGCTGAACGAAGGGCTTTTCCGCCGTGAAGGTATGAACGAGAAATAGGTAGAACGCGGATGCGGCGACGACCGCCTCCAGGATGATTTCACCTGAGCTGAACCAATCTTTGATTTCACCGCGGTCGAGCAGAATCTGAAGCGCGCCGAGCGCGACACTCAAAGCGCCGAAGCCAATCCAGTCGAGCTTCACGGCCGTATCGCGCTTCGATTCAGGCAGGAACAGCGTCATGCCGACGAGCCCAAGAATGCCGATCGGCAAGTTGATGTAAAAGACATACCGCCAACTGTAATTCTCGGTGAGCCAACCGCCGAGCACTGGCCCAAGCACCGGCCCCACCATGACGCCAACGCCAAACAGTCCCATGGCAAAGCCCTGGCGTTCCTTCGGATAAATCGAGAACAGGACGGATTGCGAGAGCGGGACCAAGGCCGCGCCGAAGGCGCCTTGCAGCATCCGGAACAGCACAATTTGGGTCAGCGACTGCGCCATGCCGCACAGCATCGAGGCGACAGTGAAACCGCCGATCGAAACGATGAAGAGTCGCTTGAATCCGAAACGACTGGCGAGAAAGCCGGTCGGCGGTGTCATGATGGCGGCGGCCACGATATAAGACGTCAACACCCAATCGATTTGATCCTGGCTCGCCGAGACGCTGCCTTGCATATACGGCAGCGCGACATTGGCAATCGTCGTATCCAGCGCCTGCATCAGCGTCGCCAGAATGACGCAGAGCGTAATCGCGCCGCGATTGCTGCCCTCCCCTGCGCGGCTGTCGGACACGGCTTCTATCCTCAGAGCAAAGCTGCCAGGAAATGCGGCAGACCGCGGGCGTGACCGGTATCAACATCGACCTCAACGCTCATGCCGGCGCGAAGCGGCGGCAGGCTGGAATCGGTGGTATCGACGCGCACGCGCAGCGGGACGCGCTGCACGATTTTGACCCAATTGCCGGTGGTGTTCTGCGCCGGCAGCAGCGAGAATTCCTGCGCCGCGGCCGGACTTATGCTTTCGACGATGCCGTGCCAGACGACATTCGGATAACTGTCCACCGTGACGGTGGCCGGCTGACCGGCCCGCACATAGGTCAATTCCGTCTCTTTGGGGTTGGCGTCGACCCAGACGTGATCGGTGTCAACGAGGTAGAACGCGGTCGTTGAGGCAGCGAGATATTTGCCGGGTGCGATGCTGGGCACTCCAGTGGCAGTGCCGGAGAACGGCGCCCGGATCACGGTGTGATCGAGCTCGCGCTGTGCCTCCTCGACCTGGGCCAGCGCTTGGCGATATTGCGGATGCTGCGTTGTGGGAATGTCAGCATCGCCGCCCAGCCGTGCGAGCTGCGTTTGCGCCTGCTGGCGCAATGATTCGAGCTTCCCGTTGTCGGTTTGCAACGAATATCGCGCCTGATCGTAGACCGCTTGTGAAACAGTACCGCTGCGCAAGAGTGCGGCGTCGCGATCGTAATTCGCCTGATCAAGAGCGACCTGCGCCTCCTCGGCCGTAGCGTCGCTGAGCATGTGCCGATAGTCCTGCTTCATCGCATCGATGGTCAGGGTCATCTGTTTCAGATTAGAGTTGGCATTCTCGAGCGCGATCTGAAATTGCTTGGGATCAAGGCGATAGAGCACCTGCCCAGCGGCCACGTGCTGGTTGTCGGTGACATCCACTTCTTGGACAATGCCGGCGACGTCGGTAGAGACTCCAACTTTCTCCGCATTCACGTAGGCGTCGTCGGTCGACATGATATTGCCGCCCGCGACGTACCAATAACCGCCAAAGATCAGCGCGACCGGTAACAGCGCGAACAAGATCCAGCGCACCCGCTCCTGGCGTGTTGAGGGCCAGCGCACCGGCCGGCGCGGGCGTTTGATCTGACGTTCGCTCGGCACTGATGTCGGCTCGAGCGGCAGCGGCTTCTCCAGTGCCTCGTCACGCTCTTTGGGGACGGCTTTAAGAACGGTATTAGCCATAGCGCTGTTCTCCCGCCGGGGCGGCGGCAGCGCGCTGCGCAATGGCAGTCCGTAAGTTTTCTTTCACCTTTGCAAGCTGTGCAACCATCCGCTCGACGCCGTGGCGGTCCACGCCGGCAAGCGCCATCGCCATCAGCTCTTCACCAAGGTCGGTGAGCCGTTCGAGCAGGGGACGTGCGGCGGGCGTCAGATAGAGCCGGTTGGCGCGGCGATCATGCGGATCAGGCCGGCGCTCGATCAATCCACCGGCGCAGAGCCGATCCAACAGGCGGGTCAGCGTGATCGGCTGCAGATCGAGCATGTCGGCGAGTTCCGATTGCTTGAGGCCCTCGAACCGGTCGAGCCGCGCGAGTACGGTCCATTGTGCGCGCGTGACGCCGAACTGGGCTGCTTTATGATCCGCATAGGTTCGTAGCATGCGGGCTACATCATTGAGCAAAAAAGCGAATTCCCGATTGGACGAGCGCGGTACCATGGTCATATCTCGGGCTGTAAGAAGCTTGCATAATATAAGCGACCTTATTAATTTCTGCAAGCCGGCGGGAAAAGTCCGCGGATCAGCAAATGAGCCCGAAATCCCGATATCGGTATCGGTCAGGTTAGACCGAGATCTGCAAAGGCCGAGAGGTGGTGGTCGGCCGCGCCTTGCGCGAAGCAACAGAACACAACGTGGCTAATGCCGCGCTCAGCGGCGCCAAGTTCCGCCGCAACGGTGCCAACCGCGATGCGCGCTGCCCGATCGGCCGGGAAAGCATAGACGCCGGTCGATATTGCCGGAAAGGCAATCGATGCGAGGCGGTGAACCGCCGCAAGATCGAGGGCGGTGCGATAACAGGACGCGAGCAGCTCTTCCTCGCTAGCGTGTCCCCCGCGCCAGACCGGGCCGACGGCATGGATGACGTGCCTCGCCGGCAAGCGATAGCCGCGGGTGATTTTTGCCGAACCGGTTTCGCAGCCGCCAAGCGTTCGGCATTCGACCAGCAAGTCCGGTCCGGCGGCGCGGTGAATGGCGCCGTCCACCCCACCGCCGCCAAGCAGGGTCCGGTTGGCGGCGTTGACGATGGCATCGGCGGCGAGCGTTGTGATATCGGCGACGCAGACGTCGAGCCGCGCCGCACCGATCGCGGCAGCGGCGAGCGAAGAGATGTTGGCGATTGTCGCAGGCACGAGCCGAGTTTATCACGCCCATTCGGCCTGCGCTTCGGTACGCAGATCGACCGTGCTCTTCACGCCGATATTGTCAAAGTGCTCGTCGAGGAAACGCCGCGCCGCGCGCTTTCCGCTGATGCGAAGCATGTCGAAGAAGTCGTAATCGGTCGACAGCCTGCTGAATGTGTCGAGATGCGTGCCGAAGCGGTCGAGCACGATGCGATGCACGTTGATGCGGCGATACTCTCCCGGCCCAATGCCGCGTGGCAGCCGGCGTTGATCGATCAGGCGCGCGACGAAGTCGATGGCGCGGTATTCGGCGATAAGCGACGAGTTGAACGTGATCTCGTTGATGCGGTTCATGATCTCGCTGGACGACGTCGGCGTCGATTGTCGCACTAGCGGATTGATTTGCACCACGAGCACGTCCTCGGTTGCGGTCGTGCGGAAGAACGGAAAAATCACCGGGTTGCCGAGATAGCCGCCGTCCCAGTAGGGCACGCCGTCGATTTCGACGGCGCGAAACAACAAAGGCAGGCAGGCCGAGGCCATTACCGCGTCGGCCGTTATCTTTTCGCGCGGGAAAATTCGTACATGCCCAGTCTGGACATTGGTCGCCGAGATGAAGAGTTGCAGACTGGTATCGGCGCGCAGCGTTTCGAAATCGACAAAGCGCTCGATCAGATCCTTCAGCGGATTGATGTTGAGCGGATTGACGTCATAGGGCGAAAAATAGCGCGACAACGCATCGACCCAAGTCTGTATCGGCGTGCCCTCGAGCGGGGTGAACGACAGCAGCCGCTCCATAACTGTGCGCTGCAGTGCCGGAAGATTACCGGTGGTCGATGCCGAACGCCAGAAATCGGCGAGTCGCTTTTGCGCCTCCTCTCGCCCGCCGCGGCACAGTCCGTCGGCGAGCATCACGGCGTTGACGGCTCCGGCCGACGTGCCCGAAATTCCCTCGATGCTGAGCCGCTCGTCGCTGAGAATTTGATCGAGCACGCCCCAGGTAAAGGCGCCGTGCGCACCGCCGCCCTGCAGCGCCAGATTGATGCGTTTGGTAGTCGCCGTTGCTTTTTTCTCCGCCGCGCGGGCGGGCATGAGCGAGGCCAAGACGTTTTTCATTGCGGACGGCCTTCTTTGTTTCCCGGAGACCTCGCTAGGAACGGCGGACAGAAATACATGAGACGGCGCGACCCGACCGTCAGCAATCACATCAATAAATGCCCGGCACTGTCACTCAGCGGTCCAGCCACCATCGATCGAAAGATTGGCGCCGGTAATCGACTTGGCCGCATCCGAGCAAAGATAAACGGCAAGGTCGGCGACCTCGTCGACGGTGACGAACTCTTTTGTCGGCTGTGCCGCCAACAACACGTCGCGCTTGACCTGCTCTTCGGTTATGCCGCGGGCTTTCGCCGTATCGGGAATCTGTTTTTGAACGAGCGGCGTCCACACGTAACCCGGACTGATGCAATTGCAGGTGATGCCGAAAGTCGCGACTTCGAGCGCGACGGTCTTGGTCAGGCCGGCAAGGCCGTGTTTGGCGGAGACGTAAGCGACTTTGAACGGCGAAGCCACCAGCGAGTGCGCCGATGCGGTATTGATGATGCGACCCCATTTACGCGACTTCATTCCGGGGACGGCGGCGCGGATGGTATGAAAGGCCGAGGCCAGATTGATCGCGATGATCTGGTCCCACTTTTCGATTGGAAACTCTTCAATCGGCGAGACGAATTGGACGCCGGCATTGTTGACGAGAACGTCGAGCGACCCGAACGTCTTCTCGCTGGTGCGGACCATCTCCGCGATTTCGCCACCTTTGCTCATGTCGGCCGGCGAATAGATCGCTTTGACCTTGTAATCGTTCTCGATCGCGACCCGTTCTTTTTCGATCGCGCCCTTGTCGCCAAAGCCGTTGATCGTGATATTGGCGCCCTGCGCGGCCAGCGCGCGGGCGATGGCCAGACCGATTCCGGAAGTGGAACCGGTCACCAGCGCTGATTTCCCCTGCAACATGCGGATCTCCGATGAATGTGACGTCCGGCTGGGATATGTCGGACCTATTGAGATGATGAAGCCTGCCAAGGAATGTGGGCAGCTTTTTGCTGCAGTGCAATATCAAATTGCGCGCCTTGCCGGAAACGCTTTTTTCGCGCGATCGGCGGTCAATTAGACTAGTGCAAAAGGGGTCAGCACGGACTAATGCATAGGCGCTGCGCGGGCGCCGCGCCGGAGCAAGCACCAGGCCGTCATGTCACCTGCAATTTTCCCCGCGCCCGATCACGATCATCAGCGCTGCACCAGCGCTGCCATTGCGCATGCCGAAGCCCAGTGCGCCGCGCGCGCGCAACGACTCACCCCGATGCGCCGCCAAGTGCTTGAAGTTTTGCTGAGCAGCCATCGCCCGCTCGGCGCTTATGAAATCATTGACCGCCTGCAGCAGAGGACGCGTCCGGCACCGATCACGATTTATCGAGCGCTCGAATTTCTGTGCGATAACGGTCTCGTTCACCGCATCGAAAGCCGCAACGCCTTCGTTGCCTGCGTGCACAATCATGGCGCCGGCGATCTTGTCATTTTCCTGATTTGCGAACGCTGTGGCGCGGTCGGCGAAGCGCCGGGAGGCGCCGCGGCCGAGACGCTCAAGGCCTCTTCGCGCGCAGCGGGCTTTTCGCCACGCAGTCCGTTGATCGAGATCGCCGGCATTTGTGCGCATTGCCGCGAACGATAAGCGCCCGCAAATCGTCTGACCGCAGTGCCGCCCCCTTCTTCGTCGCGCCCGCTCGATGCAACTACAATTGCAGTGACGATCGGACTCTGCTTGAGCTGGGGCTTTAACAATGTCGCGATCAAGCTCGCGATCCATGACATCCCGCCGCTGATTCAATCCTCGGCGCGCTCGCTCATCGCGGCGCTCCTGGTCGGTGCCTGGACGCAGGCGCGGGGAATTCCCTTGTTCAAGCGTGACGGTACGCTGTGGGCCGGAATTCTTGCCGGCGCCCTGTTCGCGGTTGAATTTTTGCTGATCTATCGCGGTCTGGTCTGGACGACCGCGACGCGCGGCGTTCTGTTTCTATACCTCGCGCCGTTCTTTGTGGTGATTGGATCGCGGTGGCTTGTTCCAGGCGATCACTTTCACCTTTCGCAATGGCTCGGGCTGCTGCTGTCCTTCGTCGGCATCGTGATCGCTTTCGGCCTGCCGACCCCGGCGGCTGATTCCCGGCAAGTCCTTGGCGATCTCATGCTCGTCGGCGGCGCGGCCGCGTGGGCGGCGACCACGCTCACCATCAAAGCGAGCGCGCTCAACCGGATCAGTGCGGAAAAGACCCTGCTCTATCAGCTCGCGGTCTCGGCGCCGCTGCTGGGCCTCGGTGCGATCGTTTTCGGCGAACGGATCACGGCTATGCCTTCGGCCGTCGCACTCGGCGCATTTGCT
>JBPYFG010000208.1:0-5972 GCA_051986365.1 Xanthobacteraceae bacterium | reverse complement strand
GGACCCGGAGGCTATGTCACCGCCATCCGGGCCGCCCAACTTGGATTCAAGACGGCCATTGTCGAGCGTGAATTTCTCGGCGGCATTTGCCTCAATTGGGGCTGCATCCCGACCAAGGCGCTCCTGCGCTCGGCGGAGATTTTGCATTATTTGCAGCACGCCAAGGATTACGGACTGTCCGCGGGCCAGGTGACCTACGATCCCTCCGCTGTCGTCAAGCGCTCGCGTGCCGTCGCCAAGCGCCTCAACGACGGCGTCGGCTTTCTCATGAGGAAGAACAAGGTTGCTGTGATCTGGGGCGAAGCCGCGATCGAGGCGCCCGGCAAAGTCACCGTAAAAGCCGCACGGGGCGAAGCGCCCAAGGGCGCGCTCGGCGCCGGTGCGTATGCGGCCAAGCACATCATTATCGCGACCGGCGCACGGCCACGCGTGTTTCCCGGCATCGAGCCCGACAAAAAATTGGTGTGGACGTATTTCGAAGCCATGGTCCCGGACCGGATACCGAAATCGCTCCTTGTCATCGGTTCGGGCGCGATCGGCATCGAATTCGCTTCCTTCTACCGCACGCTCGGCGCGGACGTGACCGTGGTCGAGGTGTTGCCGCAGATTTTGCCGGTTGAGGATGCCGAGATCGCGGCCTTTGCGCGCAAAAGCTTTGAAAAACAGGGCATCAAGATCTTCACCGGCGCCAAAGTGACGAAACTCGATAAAAAGTCGGACAGCGTCACCGCAACGATCGATGACGGCAAAAGCGGCACACAAACGCTCACGGTCGAGCGTGTCATCTCGGCCGTCGGAGTTGTCGGTAATATCGAGAACCTCGGCTTGGAAAAGCACGGCGTGAAAACCGACCAAGGCGCCATTGTCATCGATGGTATGTGCAAAACCAACGTACCCGGAATCTACGCCATCGGCGATGTCGCCGGTGCGCCGCTTTTGGCACACAAAGCCGAGCATGAAGGCGTGATTTGCGTCGAGGCCATCAAGGGCCTGCATCCGCATCCGATGGACAAGCTCTTAATACCTGGATGCACGTATTGCTCGCCGCAGATCGCTTCGGTCGGCCTCACCGAACAAGCCGCGAAGGACAAGAAGCTCGACATTCGGGTCGGCCGCTTTCCCTTCGTCGGCAACGGCAAGGCCATTGCGCTCGGCGAGGATCAGGGACTGGTCAAGGTGATCTTCGACAAAAAAACCGGCCAGCTCTTGGGCGCGCATATGGTTGGCGCCGAGGTCACCGAACTGATCCAGGGTTATGTGATCGCGATGAATCTCGAGACCACCGAAGAAGAGCTGATGCATACCGTATTCCCGCATCCGACGCTGTCGGAGATGATGAAAGAAGCGGTGTTGGATGCTTATGGGCGGGTGCTAAATATTTAAGCAACCAAACCCGCCATCGGCTTCACGGCCTCGCTGCCGGGGAACACAGTCTGCGCCAATGCCTTTTCATCGGCCCGCAGGTGGTCGCGCAGCACGCCCTTGAGTACGGCGCGCAGATCGGTCGTTGGTTTGAGATCCCGATCCTGGTAAAGATTCGCCGGCTTTAATCCAGGCCAATCGGCAATCACACGCCCGCCTTTTACGGCACCGCCGACCAGAAGCGCCACAGTGGCGGTGCCGTGGTCGGTGCCATCGGTGCCGTTAATGCGGGCGGTGCGGCCGAATTCGGTGGCGAGTACGACCACGGTCTCGCGCCAGGCCGGCCCCATATTGTTCTTGATCGCGGCCAGCGCCTCGTCCAGCGCGCCAAGCAATTGCGATAACCGGCCCTGCGCGATGCCTTCATTGAAATGGGTGTCCCAGCCGTCGAGCGCGAGCGCGCCGACGCGCGGCCCATCCGGTTGCGCCAGGAATTTCGCAGCCGTCCCCGCCGCTTCGGAAAAGTAAGCGCGGACTTGCCCCGGGCCAGGTCCGGGGGCAGGTCCTGGGACAGGTCCTCGACCCGACGCGCCCGGCTTTTGCCTATTGCCAGGCTCTTCGATAGCTCCCGCCAGCTTGGCATTGTCTTCAAGAACGCCGGCCAGTTTGGAATCGCAATCGCGATAGAGAGCAAGAAGCCGCCGCACGGTATCTTCGCTCGCCGGCAGTACCCGTTGCGGCGACCACGACAAGACCGGCGCAGGACCGCGCACCACAAGCGGTGTGACCGGTCCGACGGCGAAGAGCTTGCTGCCCTTCGGATCGACGCGTCCCGCTGGCGTCAACCCGGCGAGCGCCCGGTTAAGCCAGCCGCTCTCGCTCGCGCCGGGCTTTGGCAATCCGTTCTCCAACACATCCTGACCATCGAAATGCGAGCGCTCGCGGTAGGGCGTGGCGCCGGCATGAACGATGATGGCTTCTTTCGACTCGAACATGAGGTGCAGGTTTGGCATCGCCGGATTGAGCGCAAAGAACTCATCGAGCTTAAGCGCCGGCAGCTTGCCATCGAGCGTCAGCGCGTGGTCGCCACGGAGCGGAAGCCAATCGGGATCTCCAACCGGCGCCACGGTCGCAAGTCCGTCGAGCGCGCCGCGAAGTATGATTGTGAGAAAACGCGGATCGCGGCCTTCGGCGCGCGCAAGCTTGGGCAAATGCGCCCAGGCAAATAGCGTTCCCGAGGCAAGCAATAATTCGCGGCGCGATGGTACATGCAGTCTCATTGTCATCTCCGCAGAAACTCGGGCGCCATGATCAGAAGCGCCACGGCCTGACTGCGGCTTTCGGCGTGCGCTACGGTCTCACGCGTCTGCGGGGAGGCGAGGGCGCCAAGCCCACTCTCGAGAAGCTCCAGCGGCTCGGCCCGTGCGGCATGTCCGGCAAATTCGGTGGCGATATCGATGCGCCGCGGAATGCCATCAAGCCACACCGCTTCATTATCGGAATAACCGTTCGGTGCTGGCGGCCGCCACAGCGGCGCGCCGAGCGCGACTTGCGCATTCATGATACGGCCGATCGGAATAACCGCTTGAGTTCCGGTGAGACGAATGATGCCCGCAATCCATTCCGCCGGCGGTTTGAGCTTTTGTCGCGGCGGGGTCCACGATTCTTCGGCCGTTACCAATGCTCTGACCACTTGCTTCAAGTCGCCATCGGTATCGAGGAAGGTCTTGGCCAATTTGGCTACAAGTGCCCGCGGCGGATCGTCAGCGACAAAATGCCGAGCAAGCTTTTCGCCAATGTGCTGTGCCGTCGCCGGATGGCGCGCCAAATCGGCGAGTACGGCGCGGCCCTGATCAAGGCCGCCCTGGGCGTAACGCTTGCCGAGCACGACCTGATCGCCCGGCTCATGGAAACGCCGCACGAAGACGAATTCGCCGCCATGGACCGGCTCCTCGGGACGCAGCCAGGTCCAGCCTGTGAGGACCTTGGCGAAGTTGGTCACATCGGCTTGGCTATAGCCACTGCGAACGCCGAGCGTGTGCAATTCCAGCGTCTCACGCGCGAGATTCTCATTGAGGCCCTTATCCTGGTTGATGCCGGCAATCGAATCCGCGCCCATCGACAGGACATTGTCGAGGTAGACCAGCATCGCAGGGTGACTTTCCACAGCCTGCAATAGATCAGCAAAACGGCCAAGCACGTGCGGCCGAATGGCTTCGCGCTCATAGGCACCAACCATAGCGGCGTCTTTGTCGGCAGAAACGCAAAAGTGGTTCGACCAGAACCATACCAGCCGCTCGACCAGGCCGATCTCGGCGCCGGCCGCGGCGTCAAAGCGCGCCTTGGCCTCGTTCAAAATAATTTGCTGCGGCAGCGGTGGCTTCTGAGCTGGCGCGCCGCTCTCATCGCCTGGCGATTTGGTCATTTGCAAAGAGGCTTCGCCGTTTGCAGTCGCTTGCTTTTCCAAGCGCGCTGCAAGCTTCTGTTCGGCGCGGCGCTCGGCGCGGAAATCGGAAACTTCGCGCGCTGCCGTGGCGCTCGACATAAGATTTGGCGCGTATATCTGGCCGGCGCCGGGCCGTTCAAGGTCAGCGAGTAGCGCACCGCGTGGATCGGCTGCAGTCGCGGCGATCGCATCGCCAATCGGACCAAAGCCGAATCTGTGGAGGCCCAGCGCCGCCGCGGTTTTTCCGGAACTCAGCCCGCTCTTTGCATCCATGGAATCGTCTAGAACGCGTCGTGCGCCCCGCGCACCATCAACGGACTTTCATTGTGGCAAAACTTGCGGCGCTATTGGAAAAAACCGCAAACAAAACATTACGATCCGTCCATTCAAGACTGTGGCAGACGAACGGCTTGCGGCACCCAGAGCGCAGCCGTAAGTATCCCTGGCGGATACCTCCACTGGAACTTATACCGCGATGACCGTATTGATCGATACTGTTGCAGGGCCGGCGCGTCCGCGTCATCCGGAAAAGGCGCATCGGCCGGATCAACCGGTGCTGGCGAAGCCAGACTGGATTCGCGTCAAGGCGCCAGTTTCTGCCGGTTATCTCGAGACCCGGCGGATCGTTCGCGAGTACGATCTGCACACGGTGTGCGAAGAGGCCAGCTGTCCAAATATCGGCGAATGCTGGGAGGCCAACCACGCCACTTTCATGATCATGGGCGATACCTGCACGCGAGCGTGCGCGTTCTGCAACGTCAAAACCGGCCTGCCGGGCCCGCTCGATGCCGGTGAGCCTGAGCACGTCGCCGCAGCGACAGAAAAACTCGGACTGGCGCATGTCGTTGTTACTTCGGTCGATCGCGACGATCTTGACGATGGCGGAGCGGCGCATTTTGCCGCCGTCATCCGCGCCATTCGCGCGCGCTGCCCGGATACCACGATTGAAGTCCTGACCCCCGATTTTCTGCGCAAATCGGGCGCGGCTGAAATCGTCGTCGCTGCCCGTCCCGACGTCTTCAATCACAATCTGGAGACGGTTCCATCCAAATATGTCAGCGTGCGGCCGGGAGCGCGATACTTCGCATCGATCCGCCTGTTGCAACTCGCCAAAGAAATCGATCCTGAAATTTTCACCAAGTCAGGGATCATGGTCGGGCTCGGCGAGGAGCGCAACGAAGTCTTGCAGGTCATGGATGATTTGCGCGCCGCCGAGGTCGACTTTCTGACTATCGGGCAATATTTGCAGCCCTCGCGCAAACATCATCCGGTGCTGCGTTTCGTACCGCCCGACGAGTTCAAGGAACTCACGGCGATCGCTTATGCGAAGGGTTTTTTGATGGTTGCAGCGAGCCCGCTGACGCGCTCGTCGCATCACGCGGGCGATGATTTCGCTCGATTGAAGGCACTACGGACTTTGCATCGATAATGCCGCAATTCTCGACCAAGCGGCATGTCCAGCATTCCGCGTCCAATATGTTCGAGCTCGTTGCCGACGTCGAACGCTATCCCGATTTCGTCCCGTTGTGCCGGTCGCTTCGTGTGCGTAAGCGATCCGCGGCTGCAGACGGCCGGGAGGTCATCATCGCGGACATGACGATTGCCTATAAGCTTATCTACGAAACGTTCACGAGTCGCGTAACGCTCGATCGTGCCGGGCTTGAAATCCTGGTCGAATACCTCGAAGGCCCGTTCCGAAAAATGAACAACCGCTGGAGATTTCATCCGGCGGGGCAGGGCGCCTGCGACGTCGAGTTTTTCATCAGCTATGAATTCCGCAGCCGCACGCTTGGCCTTTTGATGGGGGCGATGTTCGACGCCGCCTTTCGCCGCTTTTCGGCGGCGTTCGAGCGGCGGGCCAATCAAATCTATGGCGCCAGGGCTAGTTAGGTCGCCCGTCGCGTCCGAACTTTTTGTTCGACAAGACGCACCAAAAGCGCGAGCGCTTCCAAAGTAGACAGTTCGCGCACGCGTTCACGTCCGACATTGCCGAACAGGCGCCGCTGCGCCAGCATCTTGCCGTTGCGCCTGACGGCTGCGAAATGCACAAGACCGACAGGCTTGGCCTTCGAGCCGCCGCTCGGACCGGCAATGCCAGTGATTGAGACTGCACAATCGGCGGCCGATCGTCTCAGTGCGCCTTTAGCCATGGCGGTGGCGGTCT
>JBPYFG010000207.1:0-2568 GCA_051986365.1 Xanthobacteraceae bacterium | reverse complement strand
CCCAGTGATCTCACCGCAGGCGTATTGTATGCGCTTCAATCGGCAATGAACCGCTACGACGTGGTTAACACCGAGGTCGGGCTGCTCTCGCACGCAACCACTGTCGTGACCAATGCCATCTTAGAGGAAAAGGGGGCACGTGCGGCACTGATTACGACCCGCGGCTTCCGTGACGTTCTGGAGCTGCGGCGCTCGGCCCGTGCAAACCTCTACGATCTATTCCAGGACGCACCGGCAACGCTTATCCCACGCCGGCGCCGGTTTGAAATCAGTGAACGTATCGGTGCCGATGGCAAGATCGTCACACCGCTCGTCGAAATCGAGATCGACGGACTAATCGCAGCCCTAAAAACGACCGGGGTTGATGCGATTGCCGTGTCGCTCCTGTTCAGTTTTCTTAATCCCATGCACGAACGTAAACTCGGCGCGCGGCTACGTGCGGCATTACCGGACGTTCCGATTTACTTGTCATCGGATGTATTGCCTGAGATGAGGGAGTTCGAGCGCACGAGCACGACCGCCGTTTGTGCTTATGTCGGGCCAATTCTCGCTTCCTATCTGGCGCGACTGGAAGAGGCTGCGCGCAGTCAAAGGCTGCCGCCGCTCTATCTGATGGGATCGAACGGCGGCGTTCTTGAAGCGGACGAAGCCATCGCCATCCCGGCTATGGCCGTCGAATCGGGTCCGGCCGCCGGCGTTGTCGCGGCCGCCCTTGTAGCTCGGCAAACGGGGCGTCAAAACCTGCTGTCGTTTGACATGGGCGGGACGACAGCCAAGGCGAGCCTCATTCGCGATGGTCGGTACGACACGACGCCGGAATATGAAGTTGGCGGCGGATCGAGTATGACACGCTGGACCAGTGGCACTGGTCATCCGGTTCGCCTGCCGGTGATCGATCTCGCCGAAGTTTCGGCCGGAGGCGGATCGATCGCATGGGTGGACCGCGCCGGAGCGCTCCGCGTCGGCCCCAAGAGCGCCGGTGCCGATCCCGGGCCCGCTTGCTACGCGCGCGGCGGCACCGAGCCGACCGTCACCGATTGCAACCTCTTGCTCGGCTACCTCGATAAGCAATCGCTGCTCGGGGGTGACCTTCCGATCGATCACGCAGCAGCAACGGCTGCGGTCCATGCCCGGCTGGCCAGGCCCCTTGGTGTCGATACCCGCACGGCCGCGGCCGCCGTTATCGATATCGTCAATCATGCCATGGCCGAGGCGCTCAAAATTGTTTCGGTCCAACGCGGCTACGATCCGCGCGATTTTGTGCTCGCTGCCTTTGGCGGAGCGGGGCCTCTGCATGCCGCAGCGCTCGCCAGTGAGCTCGGCATTGTCGAAGTGATTTGCCCGCCGATCCCAGGGGCTTTTTCGGCGCTTGGTCTCATCGCCACGGACTTAAAGCGCGATTATGTACAGACGCTTTTTATCACCGCCGATACCGCCGATCCCGCAGCGTTAGAAGCTGCGTTCCTGGCACTGGAGAACAAGGGACGTGCTATGCTCGACCGCGCCGGCATCGCACCCGAACGTCGGCGCTTCGAGCGTGCGATTGATGCCCGTTACGAGCGTCAATCCTACGAGCTCACGATCCCGGTTCCACCGCACCCCATTGATCAAACGAGCCTGCAGAAAATCGCCGAAGCTTTTCACTCGCGCCATCTGCAGACTTATGGTCATGACAATCGCAGCGAGCCGGTAAAAATCGTCAACGTTCGCGTCACCGCGATTGGCATGATCCCGCCGTTGATGATCCGCGATATACCCGCTGATGTCCCCACGGAGGCGATCAAGTCCCGACGTCAACTATGGTTCCATGAAACGGGTGAGGTCGACGCGCCGATCTATGGTCGCAGCCGGATGCCGCTCGGCCTCAAGGCGGCAGGACCAGCTGCGATCGAATCACTTGAGTCCACCATTCTTGTGCCCCCGCGATGGCAGGCAGACACTACCAAGGATGGGTTTGTATTGCTGACACGATTGCCGCACGGGTAATGCAATGCATGACATGCCGCAAAAGTCCGATCCCGCCACCTTCGAGATTGTCAAAAATAGTCTCTATAAAATCGCCGAGGAGATGCGGGTTGTGCTCGCAAAGACTGCGTATTCGCCCCTTTTGAAATCCGCCGGCGATTATTCGTGCGGTGTCTTTGACGCTCGGGGCGAGATGGTCGCGCAAGGACCTGACCTACCCATTCACCTCGGCTCGATGCCCGATGCAGTCCGCGCGGTTGTCGCTCGTTTCGCATCCGACGTGCACGACGGCGATGTTTTCGTCCACAACGATCCCTATTTCGGCGGCAGCCATCTACCGGACGTAAACGTGATCCGGCCAGCATTTCACGATGGCGAACTCCTCGGCTACACCTGCCTGCGTGCGCATTGGCCGGATATTGGCTCGGCTACGCCCGGCAGCTACGGCGCCGTGACGCAAATCTTCGGCGAAGGGCTGCGGATCCCGCCATCGCGGCTCATCAGCCGTGGTCTCCTTAATGTTGATCTTGAGAATCTCATTTTTGCCAATGTACGCACGCCCGACGAGCGCAAAGGCGATCTCGGCGCCCAGCTCGCGGCGAC
>JBPYFG010000206.1:0-5171 GCA_051986365.1 Xanthobacteraceae bacterium | reverse complement strand
CGCGAGCCGCATATCTATGGCCGCTCAACGCTCGCCGATGTCGAAAAGCTCTGCCGCACCACGGCCGAGCGACACGGATTTGCGCTGGTCTTCCGCCAATCCAATCACGAGGGCCAGATCATCGATTGGATCAACGAAGCGCGGGCGGAAAAAGCGGCCGGGCTTATCATAAATCCTGCGGGCCACACGACGACATCGGTCGCAATTCTGGACGCGCTGCTGACGATGGAGTCGCCGGTCGTCGAAGTGCATATCAGCAATATCCATGCCCGCGAGGAGTTTCGCCGGCACTCTTATGTCTCTCGTGCCGCACGCGCGGTAATCTGCGGCTTCGGCATCAACGGCTATGCGCTCGCCATATCCGGTCTTGCCAGCCTGCTCGGCGCCAAGGAGTAATCGTGGCGCGCAAGTCCGATAGTCCGGGGACGCCCGCAATCGATCACGAAGCCATCCGCGAATTGGCGAAGCTCTTGGACGAAACCGGTCTGACTGAAATCGCCGTCGAGCGCGCCGGCGTGTCGATCCGCGTTGCCCGACATTCCGGCGGCGGCCTCGGGCGCGCGCGCGGCGAATCCGTCGCGTCAACGCCGGTTACCTCCGCACCGCTGCCGGTCGATCCGGCGCAGCATCCCGGAGTAGTCGCCTCGCCGATGGTCGGAACCGCCTATCTTGCACCCGAACCTGGGGCGCGTCCCTATGTGGAAGTCGGGGCGGTGGTAAAAACCGGCGAACCGCTGATGATAATCGAAGCGATGAAGACGATGAACCAGATCCCGGCGCCGCGGCCCGGAACAGTGATCCAGATTCTCGTCGACGACGGCCAACCGGTCGAATACGGCCAGCCGCTCATGATCATCGAATGATGCGAAGCCTGAGCCGGCGCAGAACGTAAGCGGCGAGGATGTTCGACAAGATCCTCATTGCCAATCGCGGGGAAATCGCACTGCGGGTGCTCCGCGCCTGCAAGGAGCTAGGCATTGCCACGGTCGCGGTGCACTCCACCGCGGACGAAGACGCGATGCATGTGCGTCTGGCGGATGAGAGCGTCTGCATCGGCCCTCCCGCCGCCAAAGACAGTTACCTCAACATCCCTGCTCTGCTCGCGGCCTGCGAGATCACCGGCGCAGACGCCGTGCATCCGGGCTACGGCTTTCTCTCCGAGAATGCTCGGTTTGCGGAAATCCTCGCCGAGCACAACGTGCATTTCATCGGTCCCCGCCCTGAGCACATTCGCCTGATGGGTGACAAGATCGCGGCCAAACGCGCCGCAAAGGAGCTCGGTATACCTATCGTTCCAGGCTCGGACGGCGATGTCGGCAGCGAGGCTCAGGCGCAGCGCCTGGGGCGCGAGATCGGCTATCCAGTGATGCTCAAAGCGGCCGCGGGCGGCGGCGGCCGCGGCATGCGTGTGGTAACCGAAGCATCCGAACTGAGTTCAGCGTTTGCATCGGCGCGCGCCGAAGCGAAGGCGGCTTTCGGCGACGACACGCTCTATGTCGAAAAATACCTCACCCGACCGCGTCATATCGAGATCCAGGTGCTGGGCGACGGCAAGGGTGGCGCAATTCATCTCGGCGAGCGCGACTGCTCACTGCAGCGCCGCCACCAGAAGGTCTGGGAGGAAGGCCCCTCCCCAGCGCTTAATAGCAACACGCGCGACGAGATCGGCGAGACCGTCGCCAAGGCCATGCGCGCGATTAAATATCTCGGCGTGGGCACGGTCGAATTTTTATACGAGGACGGCAAATTCTATTTCATCGAAATGAATACGCGGATTCAGGTGGAGCATCCGGTGACCGAGATGATCACCGATATCGATCTGATCTTGGAGCAAGTCCGCGTGGCGGCCGGCGGCGACCTGCAATTGACGCAGGATGAACTCAAATTTCACGGCCACGCCATCGAATGCAGGATCAATGCCGAAAATCCCGTGTCGTTTCGACCCTCGCCCGGAAAAATCGTGCATTATCATCCGCCCGGCGGCTTGGGGGTCCGCGTCGATTCCGCCGTCTATCACGGCTATACGATTCCGCCGTACTACGATTCGCTGGTCGGCAAGCTTATCGTCCGCGGCAAGACGCGCAGCGAATGCCTGATGCGATTAAAACGCGCCTTGGACGAGTTCGTCGTCGATGGCGTCGAGACCACGCTGCCGTTATTTCGCGCGTTAGCACGGGAAAAGGACGTCATCGACGGCCAATACCACATCCACTGGCTCGAGGAATTTCTGGCGCGCGGCGGGTTGCCGGAGTAAGGCCCCCGTCAGGCAGGCACCGCGACTGGCGCGAGCGTGCCGTGGCGGTAACTAACCGTCCGAGGACCGCAGGCTCGTAAGGCTTCGGCAGCAACACTGATCCAGGTACGCGCGCCTCTAGTTTGAGCGTCGCCGCGTGGGCGGAAGCGTAGATCACCGCCAAATTCGGCTGCAATTCACGTGCGCGGCGCGCCAGCGCCGTCCCATCCATCCCGCCCGGCAGGTTAATATCCGTCAGCAGAACGTCGATCGGGGCGCGCGCGATGCGCAAGAGAGCATCGACCGCATTGGGCACGCTGTCGACGGCAAAGCCCTGCTCCAAAAGCGATTCCGCGATCCACTCGCGGATGAAGAACTCATCTTCGACGAACAGGACGCGAATCCGCCCAGCGTCCGTCATATCTACGCCAGCTACGTTCATGGCAGCCACCCACCCAGTCCATAGCCGCCCAATGCCCTTCGCTAAAATGCGTTCAAAATTGGCAACAACCTCTAACCAATTATGCTTTGCAAGCGGTTAACAATTTCAGAGGCGCTGAGGAGATGTTCCACGACGGGCAGGATCGGCCATCGATCGGGCTCTTGAAGGCAAAGGTATCGGCCGGTTAAACGAAACCATGGCAAGCCGCGAGTCCGCGTTCATCGATATCACGCCCGAGGTACTGCTGAAGGCTTACTCCTGCGGGATTTTTCCCATGGCGGAGAGCGCCGATGATCCGGCGCTCTATTGGATCGAGCCCGAGCGCCGCGGAATCATTCCTTTGGATCGGTTTCACCTTGCCGGCCGATTAGCGCGCACAGTCCGTTCCACCAGTTTCACCGTGGTCGTTGACCGCGACTTCGACGCGGTAATCGAGGGCTGCGCACAGCCGCAACCAGGACGGAGCCGCACCTGGATCAACAGCCGGATCCGCACTCTCTATCGCAAGCTCTATGAACGCGGCGATTGTCACACCGTCGAGGTTTACGACGGCGAAAGCTTGGTCGGCGGTCTTTACGGGGTCAGCCTCGGCCGCGCATTTTTCGGCGAAAGCATGTTTCACCGCGCGCGCGATGCTTCAAAAATCGCGCTGGTACATCTGGTCGCCCGGCTCAAAGCGGGCGGTTATCGCTTGCTGGACACGCAATTTGTCACCGAGCATCTGCGAAGCTTCGGCGCCACTGAAGTGTCACGGCCGGTCTATCATAAATTGCTCGACGCCGCGCTGGTCGGTGAAGCCGATTTCACTGCGCTCCCGGTCGATCATCCCATCTCGGGCGAGACCATAGTGGCACGACTGGCGCGGAGCTGATCGAAGTAGTCGGAACTAGTCGTCCGTCGCCGGAGCCGGCGCGCGCGACGGCGGGATGGCCGGAACGCGCGGCGGTACAGGCTTGCGACCCGATCCGGCCGGCGCTGTGGCGGGTGGCGGCGCAGGTGCAGGAGCCTGAGCCACCGCGCCACCTGCTGGCTGCGCGCAATCGGTCAGCCAGACATCGTAGATCGGGTGCTCGACGGCGTGCAGGCCCGGGCTCGAGGCGAACATCCACCCGGTAAAAATTCGTTTTATTTCGCCTTGCAGCGTCACCTCGTCGACTTCCACGAACGCGTCGGTATTCGTCGCCTCGGTCGGCGGCCGCGTGTAACAGGCGCGCGCGGTGACCTGCAGCGCGCCGAATTGCACCGTCTCTCCAATCGCCGCATCAAACGAGATTGTTCGCCCGGTGATTTTGTCGAGTCCGGCGAAAACCGCGCGGGCATTTTCTATCTTCTGCGTCGGCGTCTCCGTCACCACCGTGTCGTCAGGCCGGGTTGAAGCATCGGCCGGCTGCGGCGGCGCCGGAGTTGCCGGTGCCGGCGCGGCGCGGTTCTGCGGGGCGGGCGCCAGAGACGTTCCGCCGGGCGGCGGCAAAGGCTGGGACTGAATTCCACTTGGGCCCCGCATCGCGCTCGGCGGCGCCGGATTCTGCTGGGGTCGCGGGTTTTGCTGGGTGGGATATTGCTGTTGCGGCGGGTACTGTCCGGGATATTGGACCGGCGGCGGCTGCGGCGGAAATGGTCCGCTTGGCACATCGGCCGGTGGCCGTGGCGGCGAATCGCCGAAAGTGCCGCCAAATTGGGCCGCAACCGGCCCAGCCGCGAGCGTGGCGCCGATCACGACCAAGAGTGCGCCGATTCGAGCCATGACGGACTTGTTAGTGCAGGTTTCTGCTTTTGTGCAGTGGCCGCGTTTTGCGCAACGCTGGTTAACATGTGGAATGCGGCGAAAACGGGGGCACCAGATGTACGTACCGAGGCCATTGGCCGGCGGTCATTCCACGCCGAAGCCAGATTACTGATCGCTCGGATTCCAGGCTTTGTAATCTCCGGTCGCTTTCGGTCTGCGGCCTTGCGCCAGCATCGAACCGCTCGGGCGGCGTGCGGCCGGCGTCCCGGTCAGATTGGGCTCGTGGGGCTTTTCCCATCGATAAGTTTTGGCCGCTTCCAGGGTCGGCGGCGTGTCTACGATATGGTGCAGCCAGCCGTGCCAACTTGGCGGAATCAAAGAAGCCTCGGCGAGCGCCTTGTAGATCACCCAGCGGCGATCGAAACCAAGCGCGGGATCAATCTTGCCGTCCCTTGTCCGATAGTAGCGATTGCCGAATTCGTCTTCGCCGACGAACTCGCCATACAACCAGGTCCACAACTGTGTCCCGAAGGTCTGACTGTTCCACCACGTGAACAGACGCAGCAGGAAAGTTTTCATTGCTGGGGGCCCGATACTAATCTTCGATAAGCTGCGCTGATAATCCGTCCGCACGAAGCTCGTATCGCGATTGGGAGGTTGACGCGTTAACTAGTCATTGCCAGTTGATCGCGCACCTGTCCAGAGCGGAAAACAGTGAAACCGCAGGTCTCATCAGGCGTTTCTGATCTATATTTTGTGTCATGTGGCAA
>JBPYFG010000205.1:0-4915 GCA_051986365.1 Xanthobacteraceae bacterium | reverse complement strand
GGCGAGCCGCCTAGCAAGAACAATGTTGCCGGGCTTTCGCCAAAGGGCGACGACCCCTCGATGTGGCTCATGGGGCATTATGTGCCGGTCCCCTCCGATACCGGCTGGACCGACGGCGACCTCGAGGACAGATACATCACCTCGCGTTACCGCGTTCTGGTGAGCAAGGAGCAGTACGACAGGACCGTCGCTTACATCCGCCAGCTGCAGGCCAGATCGACGACCTGGAGCGTGGAGCTATACAACTGCAACGCGTTTGTCGCCGATATCGCGAAATACATGGGCCTTAGGGTCCCGGCCTCATCCTGGATTTATCCGAAAGTCTTCGTGTCCAATATGCGCAAGATCAATACCGGACATCCGGAAGCCGCCGACGAACTCGTCAGCGAGAATGTGAAGGAGATGAGTAATCCGACGCGCGATGGCCGGGCCATGATCTCCGCCGGTTTGCTTCATCCGGATGGCGCGCCAAAGACCGGCTCGGCGTCGCCGCCCCACGTCACCATTGGCGCTGTTCGCGTCTCCAACCGCGCGGCGAATTCGGCGGCCGCGTCCGAGCCTCATACGCCCTGAGCGAACGAGCCTTGAAAGCTTCGGTGTTCAGCGTAATCGCCGCACTGGCGGCCGGCTTCGCGCTTTCCAGCTGCGCGACCGGCACCACTGTGACGCAGAGCGGCGAAGGTGCAAACGGCGCGCCGGTCGTGCCGACCAGCGTTGCCCAACGCGATCTCACGCCTCAGGAAAAGAAGGTGATCATCGACGCCATTGCGCCGTCGCTGCGCAATGCCGGCGCGGCGAAGTATCGATGGGCAAAATTCCCCACTGTCGTCAGCGAAGAATCGGTCAATTATTGCGCCATGGTGGACGCGCAGAGTCCTTACGCCGCTTATAGCGGCCGTCAGGCCTATATCATCGAAGCCCATTTGAGCGGGGGGCACGTATCCTCCGCGGTGATGGGCTTGATTGCCGGCGGCAAGGATATCGCGATCGTCAACGAAATGTGCGCCAAGTACGGGCTTGATCCCAAAAACTCAAGCTGAGCTCAGGCTGAATTCAACTGACAAGCATTTGCCGCTTCAGCTCGGCTGTTTCCATTCCTCGGCGCTAGCGCCGGCCAGCGACTGGACCCGCGCCTCATCGGCCGCCAGCTCATGGGCAGGTCCCGAATAGACGACGTGGCCATCATCGAGCACGTAAGCGTGGTCGGCGATTTCCAGACTCATGCGCACATTCTGCTCGACCAAGAGCACCGTGATCCCTTCCGAACGCATTTGCGCGACGATACGGAAGACTTCGCGCACGATCAGCGGCGCCAAGCCCTGCGACGGCTCATCGAGAATGAGGAGCTTGGGATTGAGCAAAAGCGCGCGGGCGATCGACAGCATCTCCTGCTCGCCGCCGGAAAGCTGTCGCCCGCGACTGGTCCGCCGCTCCTGTAGCCGCGGGAACAAGCGGTAAACCGTATCGGCCGTCCACGGCCCGGACCGCTCGAGCGGCACCAGCAGATTTTCGTCAACCGTGAGATTTGGAAAAATTCTTCGCCCTTCGGGGACGTAGCCGACGCCGAGCGCCGCAATCCGAAATGGCGGCCAGCCGGTGGTTTCCGTTCCAAATATGGCGACCCGGCCGTCGCGCGGCGGGGTGAGACCCATCAGGCTGCGCAAGGTCGTGGTCTTGCCGGCGCCATTGCGGCCCAGCAAGGCCGTCACCTCGCCCTCTGCCGCTTCCAGGCTGACGCCGTGTAGGATGTGGCTCTTGCCGTAAAACGTATGGAGCCCTTCGGCAACGAGCGCAGTGCTCATGCGGCCCTCATGCCGCCTGGCCGAGATAGGCGGTCTGCACCGCCTTATTGGCCGCGATTTCCGAGGGCGTGCCTTCGGCGAGGAACTTGCCTTGGTCGAGCACCATGATGCGGTCGGCGAGATGAAAGACCACCCGCATGTCATGCTCGATCAGCACGATCGTCAGCTTACTGTCCTTATGCAGCCGGCGAATGAGCTGGGTGATTTCGTAGGTTTCCTGGTCGCCCATGCCGGCTGTGGGCTCGTCGAGCAACAACAGCCGCGGCTTGAGCGCCAGCGCCATCATGATCTCGGTGGCGCGTTGATCGCCATGCGATAATTCGCCGACCTGGCGATCGGCTTTGGCGGCAAGGCCGCCCATATCGATAAGTTCACGCACTCGCGCGCGGATCTTGTTATCGTCCATTTGCGACAGCCAAGCCCGTAGCCGAAAGCCCGAAGCGACCTCCACCGCAATGCGCAAATTCTCGCGCACCGTCAGCTCGGGAAAGACTTCGGTCACTTGAAAGGTCCGGGCCATGCCGCACCACACCCGCCGCGCCGGCAATAGATCGGTGACATCCTGACCCTCGAAAATGATGCGGCCGGCGGTTGGACGAAAGAACCCGGTGATCAAGTTGAAAAAGGTGGTCTTTCCAGCGCCGTTCGGGCCGATGATGGCGCGCAGCTCCCCCGGCTCGACCGTCATCGAGATATTGTTCAGGGCGATCAAGCTGCCGAAATGCTTCGACACGCCCTGAACCTGCAGCAAACTCATGAGCTCACCCCGCGCTCGGCGCCGGCATGATGACGAAATCTTCGGATTAAGTCCAATCCGCGCGCCGTCACGGCGCAGGATAGATCGCGCGGGCGTCGGCGCTGAAAGCTTTGCGCGAATTTGGATCGAGGTAAAACATGTGGCCGCCACGATAGAGCTTCAGCGCGGCGCGGCCGTCAAACGGCGGAAAGTGATCGAGCACGTAGCGTGACACGGCATAGGGCGTCACCATGTCGCTATAGCCGTGGCCAATCAAAAGCCGAAACGACGGCGTAAGCGCTAACAGCACGCGCAGATCGGCGTTGACGCTGGCCTGACCGTGGCCCTGTTCCCAGTCCCATTTTCCGGCGATGTCGCCGGCGAGCAAGTTGTAGGACATGTCGGTCTTAAATCCGAGTTCGTCGCGTGCATAGCCGACGAATGCACCGCCGTAGGCGCGCACTAATGCATCAAGGATCGGATCGGGCCCGTGCGGTACCGGGCTTGTCGGGTCGGGATCATCCGAGGCGAATGTCGCGTCGTAGTGACTGACGATCTTGCGACCGCCGGACTCAAGGCTCTTTACGTAAGCGTCGCGGATAAAGCCATTGGATCGGGTGATGGCGTCGACCGGCAGGCCGGTCATTTTCGCGACCCGCGCATAGAAAGTCTTGGCGGCTTCGCCCTGTGGCGGCGGACCGGCGAGCGTCGTGAGATATTCGGTCAGAGCAAAATGCTCGGCCTCGGCAAGCGCCTCCTTGCTGAAGGCGCCTTGGCGCTCGAGCTCGGCGGCCGCGAGCGACGGCAATTGCAAGGCGGCGCCGAGCGCGAAACGATCGCCGCCGAATTGAAATGCGCCTTCAAGCGTCGGCGACAGCATCAACACGCCGGAGGCGACGATGCCCTGCTCGCTTTGCAGCACGCGCGCGACCTTGGCCGCGCGAAACCCGCCATAGCTTTCGCCGAGGATGAATTTGGGCGAGCTGGCGCGCCCGTTTTTGGCGACGTAGAGCGCGATGACCTTGGCCATGGACTCCGCATCGCTATGAACGGACCAGAAGCCGCGGGCGCCGTCTGGCTTGGCGGCGCGGCTCCAGCCGGTGCCGACCGGATCGATCAGCACCAGATCGGTGAAGGCGAGCCAAGTGTCCGGATTGTCGATCAGGCGCACTTTGGAGCCGTCGCGGCCATCGGGTCCGAACTGGGCGATGCGCGGGCCGACCAGGCCGAGATTGAGAAAGGCCGAGGCGGCACCTGGCCCGCCGTTGAAAACGAAGGTCACCGGGCGCGCCGCGGTATTCGCCGATTTCGCGACAAAGGCGGTGTAAAAAATCTGCGCCGAGCGTTCGCCGCTCTGGTCGAAGAGGGCAAACGTGCCGGCGGTCGCGGTATAAGCGAGCCTGCCGGACGGCAAATCGATGCTATGCTCGGTGACCGAGTCGCCCGGCAATAAAGCGAGCACGCCGGGCGCTTTCTGCTGCTGCGCGTTTTGATCGTGGCCGTTCTGCTCGCGGTGCTCGCCCGCGCGCTGCTGCGCACCCTCATGTGCATTGTTGCGATCGGCATCGCGGGTGCCGTGTTCCTGCGCGAGGCTTGCAGGTGCGGCGATGGCGAGGACGATCACCGCGATCAGCGAACGAAATATTCGCAGCATAATTACACCCATGCCGGACCCGGCGGTCGCGCGCTTATTCCAGCTCGATCGCGCCGTCGATCTCGACCGCAAGCCCGACCGCACCGACTGTCAGCATCACCTTTGCCGGCAGCGCCTCGTGCCCTCTGAGCTTGCCATTGGCAAGCGCGGCGCGGACCGTCTTCTCGATTTCGCGCTGCGAGGTAATACCGACCTTCTTGAGGAATTTGCGTAGGCTCACATTGAATGCTTCTTCATTCATGATCGCTTCTCCAAAACGCCGGAAAGATGGCGACGGCGGGATCAGTTTATCTGACCATTGTATCGTTCCTGGCCGACAAATGACGCATGCATCCGCACCCGTAGACAACACCGTCAGGATCGGTGAAGTTCGCTCCCGCGTAACGGGTATTTCATCCCGTGAAGGCAGATCGGAGACTTCGGCAATGCCTCTTCCCCGTGCTTCGAAAGCTCTGGCACGCTTTACGGTGCTCGATCTCACCCGCGTGCGTGCGGGCCCGACCTGCGTTCGCCAGCTTGCCGACTGGGGCGCCAATGTCATCAAGATCGAATCGCCGCCCGGCGTCGAAGATCAGATGGGCGGCCCGCGCGAGGGATCCGATTTCCAAAACCTGCACCGCAACAAGCGCAGCATGACGCTCAACCTCAAGACGCCGGAGGGTCTGGCTGCGTTCAAGCGCATGGTCAAGAAAGCCGATGTCGTGGTCGAGAATTTCCGCCCCG
>JBPYFG010000204.1:0-2437 GCA_051986365.1 Xanthobacteraceae bacterium | reverse complement strand
TCATCACGGAGGCGGTCGGACTCTTTCCAGTCTTTGCGGGCCCGCGCTGCCGCGCGATCTGCAATCAATGCTTTAATCTCGACTTCGTTCACGCCGCCGCGCTGGCGTTTCAGTATTTCCTGCAGGTTAGCTTTCAATCCAAAGCCTAGAAATGCGCATGTCGCCTTTAGCTCGGATGCCATCTGCCAATTCCCGCTCCGGGCATCGTCGAGAAGCTTATATAACTCCGTGATTACTTGAGGCGTATTCAGATCGTCCGCCAGAGCGTCCAGCACGCGCGGCGACACCCCACCATCATCAGCTGCCGTTGTGAAATGACGAAAGCCATCCAATGCGACGGCAGCCTCCTCTGTTCGCTTTCTCGTCCAATCAAGTGGCTGCCGGTAGTGCGTCATCATCATCTGAAACCGCAGGACTTCGCCCGGCCAATCCTTCAGCAAATCGCGGATTGTAACGAAGTTGCCAAGCGACTTCGCCATCTTCTCGCCCTCGACCTGAAGAAAGCCGTTATGCACCCAGTAATTCGCCATGATCGGCGTATGAAAGGCAGAGCGCGATTGCGCGATTTCGTTTTCATGATGCGGAAATACGAGATCGATGCCGCCGCCGTGGATGTCGAACGTTTCACCGAGGTGTTTCCACGACATCGCCGAGCATTCGATATGCCAACCCGGCCGGCCTGGTGTTTTGATGCCGGCCGGTGACGGCCAAGCAGGCTCGCCGGGCTTTGACGGCTTCCACAACACGAAATCCATCGGGGCGCGCTTATAGGGCGCCACCTCGACCCGCGCGCCGGCGATCATCTCGTCGAGCGAACGACGCGCCAATTCGCCGTAATCCGGCATCGAAGCGACGCTGAACAGGACATGCTCCTGCTCGACATAAGCGTTGCCTGATTTGATCAGCCGCTCGATCAGTGTACGCATCTCAGCGACGTGCTCAGTCGCGCGCGGCTCGACCGATGGCGGCAGGCAGCCGAGCGCAGCGACATCTTCGAGAAATTGCCGGTCAGTTGTTTCCGTAACTTTGCGGATCGCCTCATTCAAAGGCTGCGCCGGATATTCTTCCGCGGCGCGCGCATTGATCTTGTCGTCGACGTCGGTGATGTTGCGGACGTAAGTGACATGCTCGGCGCCGTAGAGATGCCGTAACAGCCGGAACAGCACGTCAAAGACGATCACCGGCCGCGCATTGCCGATATGGGCGAAGTCATAGACCGTTGGGCCGCAGACATACATCCGCACGTTTGATGGATCGAGCGGCCTAAAGATGCGCTTCTCGCGGGTCAGTGTATCGTAGAGCTTCAGCTCCATAAGCAATCAACCTGTGCGCGGCTCCGCGCTAGTCGTGGCGCTCAATATAGTAGGCACGTCCGCGGCCTGCTGGCCGGGCGTGTCTAAAGTCTCGAGGAAGAGAAAAAGACGGCCGCAGCCAGCGTTTGGCGCTAGCGAATAATCTCCCGGCAAATGCCGCAGATGTGCCGACCGTTCATGCCACGCACAATGGTCGAGGCGGCACATCGCGTCAAGGTCCCCTCCTCGCATCGTGCCGCCAAACTGTTTGGATCGCGCCGCTTAAGGAAGGTTTAACCCTCGTGCCGGCATGGTTGCTCGGAGATCGGCGTTAGCCGCAGCGCCGTCGTTCGTTTGAGTTGCGCTCGGGGGTACCATGCGTTTGGTCGCTGCGGTCGCCGCTCTTTCGGCTTTGCTCCTTACCAGCGGCGCCGGTAGCGCCCGCGCCGAAAAGCAACCCGAGAAACAAGCCGAGAAACACATCTTCGTTATTGCCAGTGACGCCGACTCTTACGGTGTCGACCGTTGCCTGGCATCGAACGCCGCCTGCGGCACGATGGTGGCGAACGCCTATTGCCATTCGCACGAATACGCACAGGCGCTTTCGTTCCGAAAAGTCGAACCGGACGATATTGCCGGCGCGATTACGGCCAGCCGATCCGACGACCATTCGTGCAGCGGCAGTCGCTGCAGTGAATTTGTCGCTATTGAGTGTTCGCGCTGAGGCAGGCGAAAGCGCCAGCGAACTTTAGTTCAACCGCGCGCCCCCTCGGCAAAGGCCAGGCTTTTCTCTGGACAACCTTGAATAGTGCAGCGCGATAGCAACGCGCGACGAAGAACATATTTCTTGGCGCAATTCTTTTTAGCGCAATTCTTGGCGCAGCCGCGTTATGCGCAACGCTGGGTAGACGGCGTTGCGCGGCTGCGCAACTTCGTTCATCTTCGCCCAATGAGCGGCCGAAGCGATCGAGCAGACCGGCGCCAAGGATAATATGAGGGACATGTGAGACTTTATTCTTTTTTCCGCTCCTCTGCGGCCTACCGCGTGCGCATTGCGCTCAATCTCAAGGGCATCAGTTACGACACAACGTCGGTTCATCTGGTCAAGGATGGCGGACATAACAAATTGCCGGAGTTCCGCGCGG
>JBPYFG010000203.1:0-2514 GCA_051986365.1 Xanthobacteraceae bacterium | reverse complement strand
GACATTCTGCGCCGCGCCATGGGCAAAAAAGACAGAAAGGAAATGGCGTCGCAACGCGACAGCTTCGTCTCCGGCGCGACCGAGCGCGGCATCGGGCGCGCGGATGCCGAAGTCATTTTTGACACATGCGCTAAATTCGCGGAGTACGGCTTCAATAAGTCGCATTCGGCGCCGTATGCACTGCTCACCTACCAGACCGCCTACATGAAGGCCAATCACCCGGTCGAGTTCATGGCCGCTTCCATGACGCTCGAAATGGGCAATACCGATAAGCTTGCTGAATTTCGCGACGAGGCCGAGCGGCTCGGTATCACGATTGAGCCGCCGTCGGTCAACCGTTCCGGCGTCGAATTCGAAGTGGACGGCAACACCATCCATTACGCATTGGCTGCGTTGCGCGGGGTCGGCCGGCAGGCGGTCGAGAGCATCGTCGCCGCGCGCGGCGAGCGCGCCTTCGCCGACCTTTCCGATTTCGGCCGCCGTATCAATCCGCGCGCCGTGAACAAGCGCGTCCTGGAAAGTCTCGCCGCCGCCGGCGCGTTCGATTGCATCGAGGCAAACCGCGCGCGCGCATTCGCGGCGGTGGACGCGATCCTGGCAACCGCGCAGCGCACCCAAGACGACATAACGCGCGGCCAGTCGGAGCTATTCGCCGGCGGCCCTGCGCATTCATCCATCACCGTGCCGGCGCTCGAGCCATGGCTGCCCGCCGAGCGCCTGCAGCGCGAATACGAAGCGGTCGGCTTCTTTTTGAGCGGTCACCCGCTCGACGACTATGTCGCCGCGCTTAAACGCCTACGGGTGCAGTCGTGGGCGGAATTCGCCCGCGCCGTCAAAACTGGCGCTGGCGCCGGCCGCGTCGCCGGCACGGTGGTGTCACGCACCGAACGGCGCACCAAGAGCGGCAGCAAGATGGGCATCATCGGGTTGTCGGATCCGAGCGGGCATTACGAGGCGGTGCTCTTTGCTGAAGGGCTCGCGCAGTACCGCGATCTCTTGGATCCGGGCAGCGCCGTGCTGTTGTTTCTCACCGCCGAGGTGCAGGGCGATGAGGTTCGCGCCCGCATTCAATCGGTTGAACCGCTCGACGAGGCGGCGGCCAAGATGCACCGGGGCTTGCGCGTTTTCCTGCGCGATGCCGAACCGCTCGCCGGCGTGGCCCGCCGCCTCGAAGCCTCGCAGAAAGGTGGCAATGGGAACGGCGCCGAAGGTGCCGACGGCGAGGTCAGCATGGTGCTGCTGCTACGAAACGGCAGCGAGGTCGAGGTCAAGCTGCCGGGGCGGTTTAAGGTCTCGCCGCAGATCGCCGGAGCGATCAAGGCGGTTTCCGGCGTCGTCACCGTAGAGGCGCTGTAGCGGCGGCTCTCTCTAGCCTTTGTTGCACGGCTTTTTCGCGCGCCGGACCATGCCAGAGATTGTTGCGCGGACGCCGCACTGCCTATATAAGCCCGGCCTAACTTCACACGCGGACCTTGGCTTATAGCCGTCCGGTGTCCGGTCCAAAAGGCCGGGCTCGCGGTCCGCGGCGGATCAACCGGAGAACATCCTATGGCGCTGCCAGATTTCAGCATGCGCCAGCTGTTGGAAGCTGGCGTGCATTTCGGCCATCAGGCCCATCGTTGGAACCCGAAGATGTCGGAATACATCTTCGGTTCCCGTAACAATATCCACATCATCGATCTGACGCTCTCGGTGCCGATGATGCATCGCGCGCTGCAGGCGATCAGCGATACGGTCGCGCAAGGCGGGCGCATTCTCTTTGTCGGCACCAAACGTCAGGCCCAGGACGCCATCGCCGAGGCCGCTAAGCGGTCGGCGCAATATTACGTCAATTCGCGCTGGCTCGGCGGCACGCTGACCAATTGGAAGACCGTTTCGAATTCGATCAAGCGGCTGCGCGCACTTGAGGAAATGCTCGGCTCGAACGAAGCGCAAGGCTACACCAAGAAGGAGCGCCTGACGCTGCAGCGCGAGCGCGACAAGCTCGACCGGGCGCTCGGCGGCATCAAGGACATGGGCGGCCTTCCCGATCTCGTCTTTGTTATCGACACCAACAAGGAAGACATCGCGATCAAGGAGGCGCAACGGCTCGGCGTTCCAGTCGCCGCCATCGTCGACACCAATTGCGATCCGGATGGCATCACCTATGTCGTTCCGGGCAATGACGACGCGAGCCGCGCCATTACCCTTTACTGCGATCTCGCCGCCAAGGCGGCGATCGACGGAATTTCCCGCGCCCAAGGCGTGCAGGGGATCGACATCGGTGCGCAAGCTGAACCGATCGCCGAAGCGGTGCCGGCAGCGGCTGAGAGCAAGCTCGGTTTCGAGCCGCTATCGGGTCCACGCGGGGTTGCCGACGATCTCAAGAAGCTTCCCGGCGTTTCGCCGGCGATCGAGAAGCAGCTCAACGATCTCGGCATTTTCCACTTCCAGCAGATCGCGGAATTGTCGCCGACCGCGGCACATAATGTCGGCGAGGAGGTCGGGCTCCCTGGCCGAGTGGAAGGCTGGATC
>JBPYFG010000202.1:0-4441 GCA_051986365.1 Xanthobacteraceae bacterium | reverse complement strand
GCGGCGGCGATGTCGGCGAGAATTTCATTTTCGAGTTGCGCCAGATCGGTCATCGCTCACTCCGGCAGGAACGTCAGATCGGTATCCGAAGGCCGCACCCCCGCCTGCGTCAGCATGCAATGGACCTGGCCGCGGTGATGGGTCTGATGGTTGAACATATGGGTGACCAGCACCCAGCGCGGCTGGGTCACTTCGCGACCGATGGCGCCGGAGAAAAAAGTCTGCTCGGCGGCGAGCCAATCAGGCTCGATGCGGTCTGCCCAGGCGATAATGAGCCGGTCGAAGTCCGTGCGCTTCGACTTTAAATCCTCCCAGTCCCCGTAAAGCGCGACGGACGCCGCGATGTTGCCCTCCGGTTTCGGCGCGGCGGCGAACCGGCTCAGCCAGGTCTGATCGCCCCACAACAGATGGCTGAGTGTCTTGTGGATCGAGCCGAAAAAGGCGCCACGCTCGCGCTGCCGCTCCTCCGCGGTGAGCCGATCGGCAACACCATAGAGGTTTTCGTTTTGCCAGCGGTTGTAGCGCGCCATGCGCTGTACATAAGCACGGTCGATCATAGTGTTCTCACAATCGTCATGGGCCGGGCATAGCAGTTCTATAATGGCGTCGCTTGGCTCGCCTATGCCGGCTATCCACGTCTATTTGTCAGAAGACGTGGATACCCGGCACAAGCTTACACTCGGGCCGGCCAGCAGTCGGACCCGGATGGCCGGGCATGACGCAATCACACGGCCAGCGCCGATTTTGCCTGGCCGACGATCGCCTCGAATGCCGCCGGCTCGCGAATCGCGAGGTCCGACAGCACCTTGCGGTCAACCGCAATGCCGGCTTTGGCGAGGCCCGCGATGAAGCGGCTGTAGTTGAGCCCGAACGGGCGGACGGCGGCGTTGAGGCGCTGAATCCACAAAGCGCGAAAGCTGCGCTTGCGCCGCTTGCGGTCGCGATAGGCGTATTGATTGGCTTTCTCGACCGCCTGCTTGGCAATGCGAATCGTGTTCTTACGGCGGCCGTAATAGCCCTTGGCCGCCTTTAGCACTTTCTTGTGCTTGGCATGGGCGGTGACGCCGCGTTTGACGCGAGCCATGGATGATCTCCTTATCCGGGATTGAAAGTGCCCTCCCCTTTTCCCTCCCCGCTTGCGGCGGAGGGTTGGGTAGGGCTCAGCCGTTCGGCAAGAAATATTTCTTGACGTTATCGCCGTCAGTCTTGAACAGCACGTTGGTGCCGCGCAGCTGGCGAATCTGTTTTTTTGTCCGCTTGATCATGCCATGGCGCTTGCGCGATTGCTGATAGAGGACCTTGCCTGAGCCGGTCACCTTGAAACGCTTCTTGGCGCCCGATTTGGTCTTCATCTTGGGCATTTTGCTCTCCTGATAATGGCAATGCCCGCGACCGCAAGAGACGATCGCCCGGCATTTGCGCGTGCAAATTGAGCACTAACCACCGCCACGGCAGCCCTTGATCAGCCGGGCGACGGGAGCGCGGGTTATGGCAGAGCAAACCCGAATTTGCAAATTCTCCGAGCGATTTTTACTCCCTCTCCCCGAGGGGGAGAGGGTCGGGGTGAGGGGGTATCGAACTTTACCGAAAAATTCCGATCCCGCTCACCCGCTCGCTTCGATCGCGACCTCTCCCCCGACCGGGAGAGGTGAAACGCATCGCAGCGTGCGCGCTGTGAGAAGTTGGCGCGCCCTAGAAGATCGGCGCCCCAGGCTTACGACAGCTCGGAAATCATCTTGTGGTATTCGGCTTCAGGCCAAGCGCGCACGGTGCGGGTGCGCACATTGCCGAGCGCACCGATCTGCATGCAAAACTTGGCGATGTTGTCGCCGCTGGCCGACTCGACGATGCTGACGAGATCGAATTGGCCGTTGGTCAGGTAGGTCTGTTTGATGTCGACGCCGAGCTTTTTGGCTGTCTCGCGGGCGGCGGCGGCGCGCTTGGGCGCATCCTTGACGTTGCGGATTCCCTGTTCGGTCCAATTCATCATGATAATGAAAGTCGGCATGATCGTTTCCTCCCATTGCTCGACGAACATCACGGCGCCGGCGCGAACGCGCCGGCTTCACTGAACCTCGTTGCCCCTCGAATTTTCGTTTCGACCGCGACGGCCGATGACTTCAGCGCGGCGCCAGCACCATGACCACCTGGCGGCCTTCGAAGCGCGGCTCCTGCTCGATCTTGGCGATCTTGGCGGTGTCGTCCTTGACGCGGTCGAGCAATTTATAGCCGAGCTCCTGATGCGCCATTTCGCGGCCGCGGAACCGCAATGTCACTTTGACCTTGTCGCCTTCCTCGAAGAACCGCTGGATCGAGCGCATTTTCACGTCGTAATCGTGATCGTCGATCATCGGCCGCAGCTTGATCTCTTTAATCTCGACCACCTTCTGCTTTTTGCGGGCTTCGGCGGCCTTCTTTTGCGCCTGATATTTATATTTGCCGTAATCGAGAATTTTGCAAACCGGCGGAACCGAATTGGGCGCGATCTCTACCAGGTCGAGCCCGGCTTCCTGCGCCATGACAAGCGCTGCGTTGATTTCGGTGACGCCTTTGTTGGAACCGTCTTTGTCGATGAGCTGGACCTCGCGGACGCGGATCTCCTCGTTGATGCGCGGCCCCTCCTTGGCGGCGGGCTGCGGCGTTCTGATCGGGCGGCGAATGGGTGCTATCTCCTTGTGCTGTTGCGACACCGCCGCTCGGGTGCGCGACCTGATCAGTGGCCGCGTGGTCCGGAATGGCGAACCCTCAAGATCGGGAGTTTTTCGATTTAAGTCAACGCCAATAGGGTGCGCGGCATAGTCGATTGGCCACGCATGATTTATTTTCCGAGATCTCCATCAAGAGGCTCGATTGGCGGCGCTCCGCACCATGACCGATAATGGCCTGAAATTCCTCACCGTTGGCGAGGCCGCCGAAGGGCGCGCGATCGCGGTGCGCCAGCAGGACGGCGCGGCGCCGGGCCTGTTCTGGCTCGGCGGTTACAAATCCGACATGGCAGGAACGAAGGCACAGGCGCTGGCGGACTGGGCGGCGCGAAACGGCCGCGCCTGCGTGCGGTTCGACTATTCGGGACACGGCGAATCGGGCGGCGCGTTCACCGACGGCACGATCGGCCGCTGGCTCGAAGAAACGCTTTTAGTATTCGACGCCTGCTGCAGCGGGCGGCAAATCGTGATCGGCTCGTCGATGGGCGGCTGGCTGGCGCTGCTGTTGGCGCGGGCGCTGCGCGGCCGCAAGGAGGCGGCACCCGCCAGTCTCGCCGGGCTTGTTCTGGTGGCGCCGGCGGTCGATTTTACTGAAGAGCTGATGTGGAAGCGCTTCACGCCCGAGATCAAGCGCGAGCTTGAAGAGAAGGGCGTGTGGGCGCGGCCTTCGCAATATTCGCCGGAGCCTTATCTCGTCACCCGGCCATTGATCGAGGAAGGGCGCAATCATTTGTTGCTAGGCGGGATGATCGAGACCGGCTGCCCGGTGCGCATCCTCCAAGGCGTGCAGGATCCCGACGTGCCGTGGCAGCACGCCAAGGCGCTGGTCGCGCGCTTCGCCTGCGATGACGTGGTGCTTACGCTGATCAAGGACGGCGATCACCGCCTGTCGCGGCCGGAAGATATCGCGCGGCTCATTCGTGCAGTGGCGGAGCTTTGAATCGTCATTGCGAGCGTAGCGAAGCAATTCCCCCACCCTTCCCTCCCCCGCAAGCGGGTGAGGGTTGGGAGGGGGCCTGTATTGTTTCGTCGCGGAGCTTGTCATCGGGCTGGCCACTTCGGGCCGGATCCGTTGGCTCCTCGCAATGACGGCGATTGAACGTTTGCACGTGGTCGAGCGTCAGCTCTTGTCCAACGCGAACGCCCCCGGACCAAAGGCGATTACGTAGAGCAAGCCGCCGGTCATCACCAGGTTCTTATAGAAATGCATCATGTTCTCCGAGTCGCCGGCGGGCAGATGCACGCCGAACGCAGTGCCGAGGCACAGCAAGATCAACAACGCCGCGGCCCAGCGCGTCATGAAGCCGACCAGGATGCCGATGCCGCCGAGGAGATGAACGGCGATCGACACCCAGACCGCGATCTGTGGCGAGGGAACATTGAGGCTGGTGAAATAAGTCACCGTGCCGGCCGGATCGCGCAGCTGCAGTACGCCGTCCCAGATAAACAGGCCGCACATCAATAAGCGCGCCAGTGTCGGCAAGTAGTCTTTGGCGACTTGTGCTGTCGTGCTCGTGGTCTTGGACGTGGTCGAATGCATAGTCGCGGCCATGGCGCATCTCCGGCAGGTTTGCCGCCCGATCGGGGGCAACGCTTAGATACGCGGCCGGGGTCCGTTATTCCCGCTGACCGCGCTTACTTCATCTAACCCGCCGAGAAGATTACGGATTCAGCATCGGCGTCCGGTTTATGTCGGCGCCAAGACCCTCGATCCTCCCGGCGCCATAAAAGCGGAG
>JBPYFG010000201.1:0-2977 GCA_051986365.1 Xanthobacteraceae bacterium | reverse complement strand
GAGGAGAGAGAAATGTTTCGCCGGCAGTTTATCTTCGCTTCCGCTGCGATGACAGCGGCCGCTCTGCCGTTGCCGCTTGCGCACTTCACGGCAGTAGCCGACCAAGCCTGGCCGACACGACCGGTGAAATTCATCCTCACGCTCGGTCCGGGCAGCGGCGCCGATATCGGTGCGCGGCTGTTTGCGGATCGGCTAGGCCAGCGCTGGGGTCAGCCGGTCGCGGTCGAGAACCGGCCCGGCGGCGACGGCATTGTCGCGATCAATTCCTTCGTCACCGCGCATGACGATCATCAATTGCTGTTCTCTCCGACCTCCTCCTTCACCGCGCATCCGTTCCTGCATGACCACCTGCCGTACAAATCGGCCGACTTGCTGCCGATTGCACGCGTTTCCAATACGATCATTTCGATTTCGGTGCCGGTGAGCCTGAACGTCAACTCGATGAAAGATTTGATCGCGCGCGCCCGCGCGCAGCCAGGCAAGCTCAACTGGGCCGGCGTCACCGGCGCGCTCGATTTTATTTTCGCCGGATGGCTCAAACGCGAAGGGCTGGATATTGCGAAGATCGCCTACAAGAATCCGGTCGACGCCGCCAACGATTTGGCGGAAGGGCGCGTGCAAGTCTATGAATCGGCGCTGGCGATCATCCGCCCGCAGCTGCAAACGGGCAAAGTCAAACTCCTCTGTGTCACCAACACCGAGCGTGCGCCGACGTTTCCCGATCTGCCGACCGTGCAGGAAGCCGGCCAACCGGCGCTGACCATCGATGGACTGGTCGGGCTGTTCGGCCCGACCGGCATGCCGCTGGACTTACGGCAGCGCATTGCCGCGGACGTTCGCGCGGTTGCCGACGACACGATCAAACAGCGCTTGGTGACGACGGGTCAGCTTCTCAATGTCGGCGGCCCGGACGAATTCGCCAAATCGATCGACGAGCAGCGCGCGCAAGTCGCGGCATTCGCCAAGGAACTCGGCATTGCGGAGCTGCCGCAGGATTAGGGCGTGTACTCATAGATTGAGGTCAACGAGCAACGGTTTGGCCATTGTCCGCTCTGGCCTCCTAAGCGGACATCGCAGGGGCATTCCCTGACGTCCGTTTCGTGCCAATTCCGGACGAACTGCGGTGCAGCAATGCATCATCGCCTGCTGACCGTGATCACAGCTTCCTTGACCTTCGCGATAATGGCTGACCAATGATTGAGCGCCGGTCAGTACGCAGTCTGACCTCTACAGATCGAAGCTCTGATTAAGCGTGGGCATTTGCACCTGCGTTTTGCCAAGTCGCGACGCGAACACCTGCATGGCGTCCTCCTCCCCGTGGGTAAGGAACGTGCGCGCCGCGCCGGTATATGCATGCCATCTCAACAGCTCGGCCTGATCGGCGTGGGCCGAGAACCCGTTGATCGTGTGGATCCTGGCTCTTACTGGGATATCGTCGCCAAGAATGTGCACCGGATTTTGGCCATCGATGATCTGCCGCGCCAGCGTTCCCTCGGCGGCAAAACCGACGAAAATTACGCTGCACTCTTCCCGCGAAATATTGTGTTTGAGGTGGTGGCGTACTCGTCCTCCCGTCGCCATGCCGGCCCCAGCCATGATGATCGCCCCGCCGCGGATATTGTTTAGCGCCACCGATTCCACCCTCTCCCGGGTGAAGTGCAGGCCGGGCAGAGAGAGGGGGTCGCGGCCCTCCCGAAACAGCCGGGCGGCTTCAGGCTGCAAGTATTCGGCGTGACGAGCAAAAATCTCGGTCGCCGAAATTGCCATGGGCGAATCGAGGAAGACCTGTATCGATGGCGTTAATCGACTTTTTTCGATCCCCTGGTTGAGCACGAAGAGCAGCTCCTGCGCCCGCTCTAAGGCGAAGGTCGGAATGATGACGTTGCCACCACGCCGAAGCGTGTCGGAAATTGCCCTGTACAGCTCGTCGATCGAGGCATCCATCGGCTTGTGGAGACGATCACCGTACGTTGTTTCGATCACGACCACATCCGCAGGCGGTGGCGGTGGAGGCCTCAGAAGCAGGGGTCCTGCGGCTTTGCCGAGGTCACCTGAAAACAGCAGCCGCAACATGCGGCCGGCTTCCATCAGTTCAAGAAGGATGCTGGCCGAGCCAAGGATATGTCCAGCGTCCACAAAAGTCGCGCGGACGCCTTGGGCGAGATCGGTCGGCTCGCCATACCGGACACTGCGCTTGAACGACTCCAGACTCTTGATCGTATCAGCTAAGGTAAACAATGGCTCCCCAGGCTTATTACCCGAACGGTGTCGCGGTCGATGCGAGTTTGAAACCGCCTCCTCCTGCAGGTGAGCGACATCGAGCATGACCAGCCGGGCGAGTTCGTGAGTAGGCGTGGTCGCGATGATTTCGCCGCGAAAACCGCGCTTGCTCAGCAGTGGTAGCCGCCCGCAATGATCAAGGTGGGCATGCGTCAGCAGCACAAAATCGACACTGGCAGGATCGAAACCAAAGTCGCCGGCATTTTCCTCTGCAATCTCGTGGCTACCCTGATAGAGCCCGCAATCGATCAAAAAGCGCCGGCCGGTGCATTCGACGAGGTGGCATGACCCGGTGACGTTGCGATCAGCTCCATGAAACGACAGCTTCAAACCATTCTCCCGCGAAAATCAGTACAGCGTAACGACGAAGGCGAGCAACCCTCAGGGCCCAGCAGGACACCGCGTGCTACTGGAGCGGAGTCTCCGGCGCGGCCAACGCGGGTGTCCCCAGGCGTTCACGCCATGTCCGCTTTGCCTGCAACAGCGGACATGGAATTCGGTGACGTCGCAGGTGAGACCGTGGGAGGCTTAAGCGGCAGTAGTGTCGTAAGAAGACTTGAAAACGTAATTTTCATAACCACATCAGGTTTATACCCCACATGATTGTATGTCGGACATCTTATCACTAAGGAAGGATTTTTATGCTTAATGCAAAGCAACGCGAAGTCGCTGAAACTGTATTTGATCGGAGTAAACG
>JBPYFG010000200.1:0-6299 GCA_051986365.1 Xanthobacteraceae bacterium | reverse complement strand
GCCGCGCCCGGTCCTGATAGTTGAAGACGCGTGTGCGGCCCACGCGCGCCGGCGCAATCAGCCCACTCTCCTCATAGAAGCGGATACCCTGCGACGTCAGTGAGAACTCGTTGGCGAGTTCGGCGACACTGTAGAACCGCGAGCGGTCGGAAAGGGCTGAATCGGTCATGGGGCGGCAATATGCGTCTTAAGTTTTCGAAAGTCAACTTTAGTAAAGACAGCAGGCTTGCGATCAACAGGTTTGCCGAACCAGATGGAGCTTAAGTCGCTTGATCTTCAGCAATACGTGAGATTCAATAGTGGCTTACCAAAGTATGGTGTAGGGATATAAAGTATACTTGACATAGCGCTAAAAATGGTCTCTAAAGGACCTGCCCGCAGGCTTGCGGGTCCACAGGGAGGTAGGACATGTCGCTCAAACATTGGCTTGCCGCCTACGGCGAAAACATTCCGCGCGAAATCGATCCAGACGCTCATGGCTCCGTGCTGGAGCTGCTCGAAGGCGCGATGCGACGGTATGCCGACAAGCCGGCGTTTCGCTGCTTTGGCCAAGCGCTCACTTATGCCGATACCGACCGGCTATCGCGCAATTTCGCGGCTTATCTGCAGGGCAAACTCGGAGTGAAAAAGGGCGACCGCATCGCGGTGATGCTGCCCAACATCCCAGCGTTCCCGCTCGCCGTGATCGGCATAGTTCGCGCCGGCGGCGTGCAGGTTAACGTGAATCCGCTTTATACGCCGCGCGAACTCGAGCACCAGCTCAACGATGCCGGCGTCGAGACCATCGTCATCTTCAATGGCGTCTCGGGCACGCTCGCCGAAATCATCGGCAAGACCGGCGTAAGGCAAATCATCAATGTCAGGCCGAGCGACGGCATCGGCGCCGAGCTTCCCAGTCCCGCACTGGACCCAAGGCTTACAAACGCGGTGGCGTTTTCCAGTGCGCTGGCGGCCGGCGCCGAACTCGACTTTAAGCCGGTGTCGCTTGCCGGCGATGATCTGTTGTTCCTGCAATATACCGGCGGGACCACTGGACTCTCCAAGGGCGCGGCGCTGTCGCACCGCAATCTCGTCGCCAATACCGAACAGTTCAAGGCGTTCCTGGGCGATGCGTTGCGTCCGGGCGAGGATGTGGTGGTCACGGCGCTGCCGCTCTATCACATCTTCGCGCTGATGTTGAACTTCATTGCCTATTACTCGATCGGCGCCGAGAACTGGCTCGTCCCCAATGCGCGCGACATCGACAGCCTCGTCGAGACTCTGTGTCAGTCGCGCTGCACGGCTTTTACCGGGGTCAACACGCTGTTCGGCGCTCTGGTCATGCATCCCAAGATCGCCGAAGCGGATTTCAGCAGATTACGCGCGGTGATCGGCGGCGGCGCCGCCGTGCTGCCGACTACGTCAGCGAAATGGAAGGCGCTGACCGGCAAAGACATCCGCGAAGGCTATGGACTTTCGGAAACCTCGCCAATTTTGACTCTCAACCCAGCGGCAGGAGAATTTTCCGCCACCGTTGGCCTGCCGCTGCCGTCGACTGACATCAAGCTGCTCGATGACGATAGCAACGAAGTGCCGATCGGTGAGCCAGGGGAAATCTGCGCCAAGGGCCCACAGGTCATGCGCGGCTATTGGCAGAAACCAGAAGCCAATGCCGATGCGTTTACCGCCGACGGTTACTTCCGCACTGGCGACATCGGCGTGTTTGATGAGAGGGGCTTTCTCAAGATCGTCGACCGTAAGAAGGACATGATCATTGTTTCCGGGTTCAATGTCTTTCCCAACGAAGTCGAGGCGGTTGCGGCGGCATGCAGTGGTGTTGCCGAATGTGCCTGCGTCGGCAGACCGGACGAGAAGACCGGCGAAACGGTGAGATTGTTCGTCGCCAAGACGCCAGGTGCGACGCTCACCGAAGCGGACCTGATCGCGCACTGCCGCCGACAGCTCACCGCCTACAAGGTGCCGAAGGAGATCCGCTTTCTCGATTCATTGCCGAAGTCGAACGTGGGCAAGATCCTGCGCAAGGATCTGCGCGGACTGTCGTAGGTGCGAGCATGACCCAGTATTCCATGGCGACCGCGGCGCAATTCGCCGGCCGTGAGCTCGGCGCGTCCGAATGGGTCCCGATCGACCAGGATCGCATCGACGCGTTCGCCGCCTGCACCGGCGATCGGCAATGGATTCACGTCGATGTCGAGCGCGCACGACGCGAAAGTCCGTTCGGAGGCCCCATCGCGCACGGCTATCTCACTCTGTCACTGGTCGCCGCGATGATCATGGAGCTCGGTGTGATTCCACCGGACGCCGCAACCGGACTCAATTACGGCTTGGACAAGGTGCGCTTCATTGCACCGGTCCTGGCAGGAGCGCGCGTGCGGGCGCGCGCCAAGCTGCGCAGCGCCGAAGCGCAAGATGGTTCGCGAATGCTGATGCGGTTCGACTGCACGCTCGAGATCGAAGGGGAGGCGAAACCGGCTTTGGTCGCGGAGCTGTTGTGCCTGTTGATTGGCAAATGTAACTCCACCGAATGAGACAAGTCATGGCAAAAGATCTCGCTGACGCATTGGAGCCTGATATCCGCGAACAGGCGGCCGCTCACACCTTGGCGGCAAACCCGCTGGTCGGCGTGCGGGCCGAGGACATTTTAGCTTCTGTGCGCGTATTAGTCGGTGAGATGGTGAGCAATCCCACGCTCGTTGCGCGGCAATATATGGCCTGGGTGGCCGAGCTCGGGCGCATCGCAACAGGTGGCAGCACGCTTGCGCCAGATCCCAAGGACCGCCGCTTTGCCGACCCGGCATGGAGCGAAAACGCCGCCTACCGTGCGCTCGCGCAAAGCTATTTCGCCTGGGCCAACGCGCTTCTTCATTTTGTCGACGATGCTAGGATCGACACGCGCACCGCCGAGCGGGCGCGCTTTCTCGTCTCGCTTCTTGTCGATGCGCTGTCGCCGACCAACTCGCTCCCCGGCAATCCCGCTGCGCTGAAAAAAGCGGTCGAGAGCGGCGGCACGAGCCTTATCCATGGGCTGGAGAATTTTATCGGGGATTACATCCGCAACGGCGGCCTGCCGGCGCAGGTCGATACTCGTAGCTTCGCCGTCGGCACGAATATCGCGACCACGCCTGGGTCGGTCGTGCTTCGCACCGATGTGATGGAACTGATCCAGTATCGGCCTGTGACGGAGCGGGTGTTTGAACGGCCCCTGCTGATTGTCCCGCCGCAGATCAATAAGTTCTATGTCTTCGATCTCGTGCCGGAAAAGAGCGTCATCCGCTATTGCCTCGAAGCCGGCCTGCAGACCTTCGCCATTAGCTGGAAGAATCCGTCCGCCGCCGAACAAGGGTTCGGTCTCGATACTTACGTCGCCGCACTGGAACGGGCAGTGGATGCGATGCGCGAAATCACCGGCAGCAATGATGTCAATATCTGGGGCTCGTGCTCGGGCGGCATCACGACTTCGGCGTTTCTTGCCCATCTCGCCGCGCGGGACGAGCCCAAAGTCCACAGTGCGACCATTGCGGTTTGTCTACTCGATATGGCGGCGGCGCAGAACACCACGGCTGGATTATTTGTGACGCCGGAATCGGTCGCCGCCGCAAAGCGCGCGTCGCAGCTCGCCGGCGTGGTCGAAGGCCGGGAGCTGGCGCGGATGTTCGCCTGGATGCGGCCCAATGACCTGATCTGGAATTACTGGGTCAACAATTACCTGCTTGGCAATGCGCCGCCCGCATTCGACGTTCTGTATTGGAACAACGACACGACGCGGCTGCCGGCGAAACTTCATGCCGACTTCCTCGATCTGATCGAGACCAATCCGTTCGTCAACGCCGGCCAACTTGTGGTGCGCGGCACGCCGCTCGACATCGCGCAAATGGACTTGGACAGTTACGTCGTCGCCGGCCTGACCGACCACATCACGCCGTGGCAAGGCTGCTACAACACCGCCAGGCTCTACGGCCCGCGCAGCACTTTTGTTCTCGCCAATAGCGGTCACATTCAGAGTCTGATCAATCCACCAGGCAATTCGAAGGCTTGTTTTTGGTCGGCGCGAGCCGCTGCGGTTGAGGCGCAAGATTGGCCGGAGCGTGCGGACAGGCACAACGGCAGCTGGTGGCCGCACTGGCGCGATTGGATTTGCGTCCGTTCAGGCGAAATGAAATTGGCTCCGGTTGAACTGGGCAGCCCGCAACATTCACCAGTGATTGCAGCGCCTGGTCTTTACGTTATGGAGGGGTAGATGGACATCGGCCTCCATAACGTCGGAGGGCAGGTACTGCGTGTCGGTATTAGACGCGGGGATCAGAGACGACCGCCGCTTCTCCTGTTCAACGGCATCGGCGCGAATATCGAGCTGGTCGAACCTTTTCTCGATGCGCTGAATGGACCGGAAGCGATCATCTTCGACGTTCCCGGCGTGGGCGGCTCGCCCCCGCCATGGTTGCCCTATCGTCCTTCGACGCTGGCACGGCTGACCGCGCTGCTGCTCGACCAATTAGGATACGAACAAGTCGATGTGGTGGGCTACTCTTGGGGAGGTGCGCTAGCCCAACAATTTGCATACCAGCAATCAAAGCGCTGTCGGCGTCTGATACTTGCGGCCACATCCCCCGGTCACTTGATGGTGCCCGGAAAGCTCACTGTTTTGTTCAAAATGGCAACGCCGAGACGCTACAAGGACCCTGCCAATATGAAGAGGATCGCTCCCCACCTCTATGGCGGTTTATTGCGCAATTCGCCTGAGCTTGTCGGCAAACATCTTCGGCACGTCCGCTGGTCAAGCGACTACGGCTACTATCTACAGCTGATTGCCGGTTTCGGCTGGAGCAGTTTGCCGTGGCTTCGCAGCTTAGTGCAGCCGACGCTTGTCATCGCGGGAAATGACGATCCGATTGTGCCAGTTGCCAATGGGCGCATCCTGGCAAGGCTCATCCCTAATGCGCGCTTGGTGACGATCGATGACGGCCACTTATTTCTGGTCACCAGCGCGCATGATTCCGCGGAAATCATTTCGGAATTTTTGAACAACGCCGCGAAGTGACGAAAATAATAGCCGTAACTACAGTTCAGTTCACGGAGTGTGAGCGATGAGTCAGCAAACATCTTTGTCTCGAAAGCTCGACTATTCTGTGCCCCCAATAGACGGTGACTTTTACCGCATCGGCAACCTGCTCAGCGAGAGTGAAACCGCCATCGTCAAACGGGTGCGGAATTTCATGGAGCTCGAGATCGCACCCATCATCGATGATTATTGGGCGCGTGACAAATTTCCCTTCGAGATCATCCCCAAGTTCGCCACACTCGGAATCGGCGGAATAGGATACAGGGGCTACGGCAGCACCGGCGGTAGCATGCTGCTCAACGGCTTCATCGCAATGGAGTTAGCACGCGTAGATTCGTCAATTGCCACGTTCTGGGGCGTGCATACCGGCCTTGCGGCCGGCTCGATCTATCTTTGCGGCGATGAGGAGCAGAAGCAGCGGTGGCTACCCGCGATGATGCGCTTCGAGAAGATCGGCTCGTTCGGTCTGACCGAGCCTCTGGTCGGTTCGGCCACATCAGGCGGGATGACGACGACCTGTCGGCGCGAAGGAGACTCTTGGGTTCTCAATGGCGAGAAAAAATGGATCGGTAATGCAACTTTCGCAGACACTAACGTGATTTGGGCGCGTGAGGAGACGTCAAATCAAGTTAAAGGGTTTGTAGTCGGCAAGGACAGTGTCGGCTTCTCTGTCAAGAAAATCGAAAACAAAATGGCATTGCGCGTGGTCCAGAACGGCTTCATCACTCTGAAAGACTGTCGCGTGCCGGAACGCGATCGATTGCAGCACGCTAACAGCTTCAAAGATACCGCCAAGGTGCTGCGGATGACGCGCGCGGGAGTAGCCTGGTTCGCGGTCGGCTGTGCAATGGGGGCCTATGAGCACGCTTTGCGTTATGCCACGCAACGCCTTCAGTTCGGCAGGCCAATCGCCGGTTTTCAGTTGGTTCAAGATCTTTTGGTGCGTATGCTCGGTAACGTGACGGCGACGCAGTGCCTGATGCTGAGATTAGGACAGCTGCAAAGCCAGAATCTCATGACCGACGAGCACGCGTCGCTAGCGAAAGCATTTTGTACTGTTAAATGCCGCGAGACGGTCGGCTATGCGCGCGAACTGCTCGGAGGTAACGGCATTCTCCTGGACAACCATGTTGGCCGCTTTGTCGCTGATGCTGAGGCCATTTATTCCTATGAGGGCACACGCGAGATGAACACGTTAATCGTGGGCAAAGCGATCACGGGACTTAGCGCCTTTGTTTAA
>JBPYFG010000199.1:0-6321 GCA_051986365.1 Xanthobacteraceae bacterium | reverse complement strand
AACTACGGGCTTGTGCCGGCGTTGAGGCGCGGCTGTCGCGGCCGGCAGTGATGTGCTGTTGCGTGATAGCGCGGATCGAATGATGACCGGCCGACTCGATTACACGCTTAAAGTGGTTTTCGCGGTTGCGGCGAGTGGCTGGCGAGAGATAGATCGGTCCAGGCGGTAGTCTCACGATAACGCTCAATCAGCCACGCGAGGGTGCCTGCAGTAGCGCCGGCTTTGCCAGGACGCGGCTTTCCGGCAAGTGCGGCTTGATATTCGGCATCAAATTCCGGCGTACCGAATGCCGCCCTAATGCGAATACGCGGCCCTTTGTTGATGCGGACATACCAAACGACGCGGCCGTGCCGCGTCATCTGACACTGCAAGTGTGGCGGTCGCGGTCGTGGCATGTCCCCGATCACAGTCTGATTTGCTCCTCGGGCGCAACAGATTTTTCATCGGTCGTGGACAACGGAATCAAAACCTCAGCTCCGTCGCTAAGACGGACGCGGATCTCTTTGACGCCAGCCTTCTGCGCCGCGAAGATCGTCTGTTTTAAATCACGCTGCCTTATCTGTGCTGGTCTACCGGACATTCACCCCCTCCTTAATACACACAGGTTCTCTCGCCCGCCGCGATGCGACGGTCCATCACCGACGTGATGTTCTTTTGGACAAGCCCGCAGGACTGAAGCAAATCCCGCTCCACCACCCTGGTTCACATATACGCACGTCAGACAATATGCAAGGAAAAGTTATCGCTAAGTCTTTGTCGCATATCGGGAATTTCCGACACTTCCTAACTAGATGTTTGACAATCCAAAGAGATTTTGAATCCCCAAACGCGCGCTTTTTGCAAATCGTGAGTCCAATATGCGGAGCGGCCCGACTTCGGGCGCTCCACGAATCGGGCTGCTCGCCCTCGCGACCGTGCTGTGGATGCCTCCCGATTCGCATTCTTTCGCGTGTCGAGAACGATGGGGCAGGCAAGTCGGTATTCACAGTAGTCCCGCAGTTCCCTGGCGAAGTAATCGCAAAGCCGGCTCGATCTCTGCGCGTTCAAACAGACCGAGTGACACCGCTTTACCCCCAAAAGCAGACCTCACTGAGCGCTGTCGTGATGGCCGCTTTGTGCCAAAAGCAGACCAGACGCGATGCAACAAAAAGATCGGTCTTCTCGCGGCCGTTCTTGACTATGCCAGCCATCAGGGCTCCTGCAGACTCGATTTGAGCGCGGCAAGAAAGCGCGCTGCTTCACCCCCAGTGACGGCGCGATGATCAAAGGTGAGGGACAAAGGCAGCATGCGGTGGATGACTTGCTGATCATTGTTAACGACCACGCGCCGCTCTGCGCGGCCAGCGCCGATGATGGCCACCTGGGGCGGAACGACGACAAGGCTGGCAAAGCGGCCGCCAATCATCCCAAAATTTGAAAGAGTTATCGTAGCGCCGCGCAGTTCTTCTGGAGGAATCGAACGCGCTGCGGCGTCTGCGCGCATGCGATTGAGGCCTGCGCGCAAATCCGTGCTGTCGCGCTCGCCGACATTGCGTAGCACCGGCACCAAGAGCCCGCCCTCAAGGTCAACGGCAATGCCGACATCGATGCGGTTCAGCAAGCGCCGTTCACCTGCTTCCGCGTTGTACCAAGCATTGAGCGACGGTTCGGCTTTGCATGCGGCCGCCATCGCTTGCACGAGTCGGATCGTGATGTCGGTTTCCTTCGACCAGGCGTTGATGTCGGCTTCGTCAATCACCGTCGTTGGAACCACTTGCGCGTGCGCCAATGCCATGCGCTGCGCCATCGCGCGTCGCATGCCCTTGAGCGGCTCCGCCGGCCCCGCTTCCGTTAGGCTGCGCGCGGCGCGCTCGACATCGGCGCGCGTGACCATCCCGCCAGCGCCACTGCCTTGCACGAGGTTAAGATCGACATCGAGCTTGCGCGCCAGGGCCCTAATCGCGGGGAGCACCTGCAACCCTTTGGCGCGCCCTGGCGCCTCGACCTCGCGCGCCGGCTCACTGCGCTGAACCTCACCGACGATTGTGCCGGTGTCCGCATCGGCTTTTTCGCTGTACTCGACTAGCGCGGCGCCGACCTTGATAAGATCGCCCTTTGCGCCGAATCGCCGCGCGATGGTTCCGCTCCACGGAGAAGGTATCTCCACGACGGCCTTGTCGGTCTCCACGGACACCAGCGGCTGGTTGGCCACGACATGATCACCTTCGTTCACCAGCCAAGCCACGATTTCAGCCTCTTCGAGACCCTCCCCAAGATCCGGCAAAATGAACTGACGCGGCATGAGATTCGGTTCAACTTAAGAAAACTTGCAAGTCGTACGAACGGCAGCAACGATGCGCGCAACTGACGGCATGTACTGCCGCTCGAGCCGCGGCAACGGTATCACCGTATCGTATCCCGTCACGCGGATCACTGGGGCCAGCAGCGATAACAGCCCGCGCTCGGCAATCAAAGCAGCAATCTCCGCGCCAAATCCACCGGTACGCGCCGCCTCGTGCACGATGACACATCGTCCCGTCTTGGCAACCGAATCGAGAATTGTTTGCTCGTCATAGGGCTTGAGAGTTGCGAGATCGATCACTTCCGAGTCTATGCCTTCGGCAGCCAGTCCGTCGGCCGCTTCCAATGTGTCCTTGACCATCGCTCCCCAGCTGATCAGGGTCACGTCGCGTCCTTCGCGAACGACAAAGGCGATATCGAGCGGCAAAGCCTCGCCTGTGTCTTCGATTTCGCCCTTCACTGACCGATAGATTCGCGTAGGCTCAAGAAAAACCACCGGATCGGGATCGCGGATCGCAGCGAGCAAGAGACCATAGGCGCGTTCTGGCGCTGACGGGACCACCACGCGCAGGCCTGGGATGTGAGCGAGCATCGCCTCAGTTGCTTCTGAATGATGTTCAGGAGCGCGAATGCCCGCGCCATGTGGCGTACGCAAAACCATCGGGCAACTGAGCCGCCCCTGGGTTCGGTTGCGGAGCCTCGACGCATGGTTCACCAATTGATCGATGCAGGGATACAAGAATCCCATGAACTGGATTTCGCCGACAGGTTTGAGACCCTGCGCCGCCATGCCCACGCAGAGTCCCCCGATCAAAGCTTCCGACAGCGGCGTGTCGAAAACGCGCTCAGCGCCGAAGCGCTGCTGCAAGCCAGCAGTTGCGCGGAAAACGCCGCCATTGACACCGACATCTTCACCAAAGACCACAACATCAGGATCATCCACGAGCGCCCGGGCGAGCGCCAAATTGATAGCGTCGACTAGCGTCACCTTAGGCATTGAGGTCCTCGATTTCCTTGCGCTGGCCGACATAGGCGTTTGGCAGCCTGGCGTAGAGATGGTCGAACATCGTTTCCGGCGGACGCGGGCCGGTCGCCAGATAGTGCTCGATGGCCGTCGTCGCTTTTTGCTCGCATTCGGTGGTGATTTTTTCCTCGTCCGCCTTGCTCCAATTCATTCGACTGACGAGATAGTTTCGCAACCTGATGATCGGCTCCTCCTTCCAGCGCTGCTGGACCTCGTCCGTTGAGCGATAACGAGACGCGTCGTCGGCGGTGGTGTGATCACCAAGCCGATAAGTGACGGCCTCTATCAGGCGTGGTCCTTCCCCTGCCCGAGCGGAAGCGATCGCCGCATCGACCGACGCGCGCACAGCAATGACATCATTGCCGTCGACTTGTTCTCCAGGGAAACCTGCGGCGATCGCTTTCTGAGCCAGCGTCTGCGACGCCGTTTGCAGCCGGAGTGGCACCGAGATCGCCCACTGATTGTTGTTGACTAAGAATAGGACAGGTAGCCTGCGGACGCCGGCGAAATTCATTGCTTCCCAGACGTCGCCCTTGGAGGTCGCGCCGTCGCCAAGAATGCAGACCGCGACGCGAGCTTGTTTGCGGTATTTGAAGGCATAGGCGACGCCGGCTGCATGCGGCGCCTGCGAGCCGACTGGAATGCAAAATGGAAAATCGTGGACTGGTCCGGACCAGCGGCTGCCGCGCTCATCGCCGCCCCAAAACAGAAGGATGTCCTCCATTGTGACCCCTCGCCAGAGCAACGCGGCATTATCGCGGTAGCTGGGAAGAAGCACATCTTCCGGACGCATAGCGCTGGCAATTCCGACGGCGACTGCCTCTTGGCCGAGCGACGTAGCATAGGTGCCAAGCCGGCCGGTGCGTTGCAGGGATACTGCCTTCAGATCAAAGGCGCGAGCCAGTGCCATGCCGCGGTATATGGCAACAACCAAGTTCTGATCGGCGGCAAAATCTGGAAGATCGCGGAGGATCGTACCATCGGGCGCGAGATAAGCTCGCCGCTGTACTTCAAACCTTGCGATCACCGGAAGCTCTTTTTGCATTCTTTTCACCGTGTCCTCACTGAAGGCGGCTTTCGCAGTCATGATCGCACTGCTCAACGCGATCGGGAAGGCCAGCAGACTTCACCGCGCGTCCTCTCAATCGGCGGATATGTGGGTAAAGCATAACTCCGCTTCGTGATTGATATCGGCATCACATTGCGAAATTAATTTGCCAGTGTGGCTCTATTTCTGCCCGGGCGGCAGGGCGCGCTGCTGGCGAACAGATGAGCTCCTGCCTACATTACTCTTAACTCTACAATCCGCATTTGGTGGAATTGCGAGACTGCCACAGATGTGCGCTTCAGCAACATCACGGCCCTAGCTTGATCAGTCAGCGAAGTGGGACCGAACGACGATTTCGGAGTGAGATGGTCGATCACGCGTGAGCACGACGTCGTTTTCAAAGTGCGATCGTCCGGATTGGAACGATGGAGGTGAGTATGACGGCTATCAAGAAAATGCGCGCTGACGAAGCAGCTCTTAGCAAACGTCACATGTTGATCGGTGGGAAGTGGGTCGACAGCGCTTCGGGCGAGGTACTCGAGGTCGAGGATCCAGCGCACCGGCGCTCAATCGCCGAGGTTCCACGCGGCCGCGCCGAGGATGTTGCGCGCGCCGTGAAAGCCGCGACCGACGCCTTCCCCGCCTGGTCGCGGACGATTCCTCGCGAGCGCGGGCGACTTCTCGCCCGGATTTCCGATGCGCTCGAGGCGCGGGTCGAGGAACTTGCACGCACGATCTCGCTCGAGACTGGGAATGCGCTTCGCACCCAGGCACGCCCAGAAGCGAAGACGACGGTCGACATCATCCGCTACTTCGGCGGCTTGGGCGGAGAACTGAAGGGCGAGACAATTCCGTTAGGCGAGCATGTCCTGAGCTACACGCGGCGTGAGCCTCTTGGCGTGGTCGGTGCCATCATCCCGTGGAATGCGCCGGTGCTTCTCGCTGCTCTCAAAATCGGCCCTGCACTCTGTGCTGGCAACACGCTTGTCTTAAAGGCGGCAGAGGACGCACCGCTCGGTGTTCTGCTGCTCGCCGAAGTGTGCCAGGAATTCCTACCGCCTGGCGTGCTCAATGTGCTGACCGGGCTCGGTGAGGAATGCGGTGCCCCGCTCGCCAACCATCCAATGGTGAGCAAGCTCTCGTTCACCGGTTCCACGGAGGTGGGCAAGCTCATTATGCGCGCGGCCTCCGACCGCATCGTGCCGGTCTCGCTCGAACTCGGCGGTAAGAGCCCCTCGATCGTGTTTCCTGACGCCAATGAGGACTGGGTCATTGACGGCATCATTGCCGCGATGCGCTTCACGCGGCAGAGCCAGTCTTGCACGGCAGGCTCTCGCCTCTTCCTTCACCGCGACATCTTCGACAATTTTCTCGATGCGCTCGGGCGGAAGGTTAAAGTGCTCAAGCTCGGCGATCCGCTCGATGAGACGAGCGATATCGGCACCATCATCAACGAGAAGCAATTCTCGAAGGTGTGTGGCTATGTCGAAGAAGGTCTGAAACGGCGTGAGGCGCGTGTGGTGATCGGCGGCCTTCCACCCAAGGAGGGGCCGCTCAGCGAAGGCTATTACGCAATCCCCACCATCTTCGCGAATGTGGCAAACGACTGGCGCCTGGCCCGCGAGGAGATCTTCGGCCCGGTGCTTGTTGCCATCCCTTGGAGCGACGAGGAGGACGCGATCCGTATGGCCAACGATAGTCACTACGGACTCGCTGCCTACGTTTGGTCACACGATATTGGCCGGGCACTCCGCGCTGCACACGCGATCGAGGCCGGTTGGGTCCAGGTCAACCAGGGTCTCGGCCAGAGTCCCGGTCACTCCTACGGCGGCTACAAAGAAAGCGGCATCGGTCGTGAGTTTTCTCTGGAGGGCATGCTGGAAAGCTACACGCAGAGGAAGAACGTCACGGTCAACCTGACGCACTAGGAAAAACGCGATTTGTTCATGGGTTCAATTGCCGCAGCTCT